>CADBQP010000029.1 GCA_902796835.1 uncultured Bacteroidales bacterium | reverse complement strand
TTGTCTGAGTGGTCGAAAGAGCCGCACTCGAAATGCGGTGTACGCATTACGTCGTACCGGGGGTTCGAATCCCTCACTTTCCGCAAAGCCTATGAAGGAAGTCAAGAAATTGGCTTCCTTTTTTTTGTTGATTTTCAGAGGGGTTGGGTGATAACGTGGTGATTGACAGGGCGATTTAGCCCTAAAAGGGGATAAGGGCCCCAAAAAATGTATGTATCATCATGATATAACTTAATGTTTTATGATGCGGAAATGTAATACCAATGGTAATACAAGATGTAATACCAGATTGCTTTTCGCAAGAAAATCAACAAATAATTATGGGAATTCCTTTCCGCAAAGCCTATGAAGGAAGTCAAGAAATTGGCTTCCTTTTTTTGTTGATTTTCAGAGGGGTTGGGTGATAACGTGGTGATTGACAGGGCAATTTAGCCCTAAAAGGGGATAAGGGCGGTGCATCACGAACTTATGCCTCACGGCGATATATGCGACATCCATGCAGGCCGTTATCCAAAGTCTTTTGTTTGCACTCCGCCAAATACCTCTTATTTATTTCACCCTCTTTGCTCATTACTTTCTGCACGGCAGCAATTCGAGGTTGCATAATTAAGTTCTTTCGAATTTTGTGTGGCCATATAATGGCGGGCTCCTACAGAAAGCAGGGGCCCGCCATTGTTTGTTGTGCTCTAAGGTTGAATTTTTACTTGCCTTGCTCGAGTTTCAGCGTGATGGTGCACTGGTCGCACACCTCGGCTGGGCCAAAATACTGGATGGGACCAGGATAGACGTAACATGTGTCCTGGGCCCACTCGTCGCGATGGGCGGCGAAGGTCTTGAAAGGTGCACCGTCGAGGCGAACGAGAGCCTTGCGAATGACGGGCTTCATCTGGCCGTTGCGGCGCTCCATGTTCATCATCATAGTTATGGGCACACCGCCTGCTACCCATTGCTCGGCAGGAGCGGTAGTGTTTTTCACGATAGCCATATAACCCGTTTTACCGGCGGCAATGAGCTGTGCAGCACTGGCGCCAAGGGCATAGCAGTAGTCGGCATCGTAGTTTGAAGGTGCGGCGCAGCGACCTTCGTAGCCAAAGAAGTGGTGGAGCGGCGAGAATTTGCCTATGTATTTGCCTTCGGTCTTCCATTGGCTGAGTTTGGCACCCACCATTTCGCTTAACAGTTTTTCGGTTTCAATGAGCGATACTTGCACGTTGCCGTGGGGGTCGCGCTCAAGAGCGAGTTGGTTAGCCACAGCGTCGGGCAGGCTGTTGAGTGTGGCGGCATTTTCTGGCTGGAGGTTTTGGGTGAGCCATGCACGCAACTCGGTTACGTTCATGCTTTCGGTTTCCTGTTTGTGGGCAGCCAGCAGGTCATTGAGCTCGGCAATGAGTTTCTTGATGGCAGGTACGAATTCGATGAGGCCTTCGGGGATGAGTACGGTGCCGAAGTTGTTGCCTTGGTTGGCGCGGGCTGCTACGACGCTGGCAATGTGTTCCACAATGTCGGCCAAGGTTTGGCCTTTGGCTTCAACTTCTTCGCTGATGATTGCTACATTGGGCTGGCATTGCAAAGCGCATTCGAGGGCAATGTGCGAGGCCGAACGGCCCATGAGTTTGATGAAGTGCCAATATTTGCGGGCACTGTTTGCATCGCGCTGTATGTTCCCGATGACTTCGGCGTAGGTTTTGCAGGCGGTGTCGAAACCGAAACTTGTTTCTATCTGCTCGTTTTTGAGGTCGCCGTCAATGGTCTTGGGGCAGCCGATGACTTGCACGCCGCTTTGGTGGGCGGCATAGTATTCGGCCAGTACGCAGGCATTGGTGTTGCTGTCGTCGCCGCCAATGATAACGAGGGCCGATATTTGGAGCTGGCGAAGGATTTCGAGTCCAGCTTCGAACTGCGAGGGCTCTTCGAGTTTGGTACGGCCGGAACCGATGAGGTCGAAGCCACCTGTGTTGCGATATTCGTCGATAATATCGCTGGTGAGTTCAATGTATTTGTGGTCAACCAATCCTCCAGGTCCCATGAGGAAGCCATAGAGGCGACTATTGGGATTTTGCTTTTTGAGCTCGTCGAAGATGCCGCAAATGACGTTGTGGCCGCCGGGGGCTTGTCCGCCACTGAGGATAACGCCCACATTACGCTGCTCGTATTGGCGGGGCTCATTGGTGGGCTGGAAGTCTACGAGAGGTAGCCCGTAGGTGTGGGGAAAAAGTTGTTTGATTTCGCCTTGGTTGTCAACGCTTTGAGTGGGAGCGCCTTCGTGGATGCTCACGTTTCCGCGCAGGCCAAGAGGCAATTTGGGCTGATAGCTGGCGCGGGCTTGTTGCAGGGGACTTTTTTTCATGTTTTGATTGGTGTTTGTTGTATTATGTGTGTATTTTTAGACTTTATTTATTCAAGGCTGCAAATTTACTACTTTTTTGGAAAATGCCATTCTTTTTATGTCTGATGATATTGGCCAAGAGCGTGGATAGGTTCTTTCAGAATTTGGCCTACTACCATTTTCTCGGCCTGTGCAGCGATGTGGAGCTGGGGGGCAAAATGGTGGGCTATGCTGCCCACGAAGTGGACGGGCAGGCTATTGGATTCGGGATACGCCTTTACGTTTCGGATGAGGAAACTGCGGAATTCACTTATCACCATTTGTTCCAGTTCATGATTGCCGATGTGGCTTTTTATAAAAGGTGCAAATGAGGCAAGAAAACGGTTTGGCGACGGTTGCCTATAGACACGTTCGATTACCTCCTGCATGGAGAGATGGTATGTGTTGCTGAAATCGTTTTCTATGTGGGAGTGAAGCTGATGCTTGAAAATGTTTCCCAGCAGACGACGTCCCAATGTCGCTCCACTGCCTTCGTCGCCCAGAATGTAGCCCAGCGGGGGTGTGTTGGCGGTGATTTGCCGTCCATCGTAGAGACAACTGTTTGAGCCTGTGCCGAGAATGCAGGCTATACCCGGATTGAGGCCACACAGTGCGCGTGCTGCGCCGAGCATGTCGCTATGTGCAGATACATGGCTGGCATTTAGTGTGTGGGCCAAGAGTGTGCTCATGCGTGGCTGCATGGCTTCGTTGCATCCAGCGCCATAGAAGAAAATGCGGTCAATAGGTCTGCTGGGGAGCTGGGGTAGCAATTCTTCAAGGAGAATGAGCTTGATTTCGTTGTCGTTTAGGTGGAAGGGGTTGAGTCCGCGCGTAGTCAGGACGAGGGGTTTGAGGGCTTCATTCTCTGACGTGAGGAGCCATTGCGTCTTAGTGCTGCCGCTGTCGGCAATAAGTGTGGTCATAGTTCTATGACTTTAGTGGCGGCGAAGCCTGTGGTTTTTATTTGTTCTTGATAGTCGTTGTATTCCTTTTGCCAAGGTAAAGGTGTGTCTTCTTTTGTCCCTTTGAGACGATCAACAATGTAGCCCACCGTATATAGATGAACATCGGCCGAAGGCACGAAAGCCTTGGCATCGCTGGTTTCGGTGGGGAGGATGAGGCCTGCCGACTGCAGGGCTTCGGCCAGTTGGTTGACTGTGCGCACGGGCTGATGGAGTTCGCGTGCAATGTCTTTAGCCTCAGGGGCGGGTTGTCCGTTGGCAAATCGTTTGCAGATGATAGAAGCCGCCAGGATACAGAGGTGTTCGAATGTGCGCCTGGATTCTTTTTCGATGGCAAAGGTTCCAAGCCTCACATCGTTTTGGTATACCGATGTCATTGAGGCCCCAAAGAGCACAATGTACCACGATACGAGACACCATAGCATGAAAAGGGGGATGGCCGCGAAAGAGCCATATATGGTGTCGTAGCTTGAGAGCCAGTGTTGGGAATTGACGTATACCGTTTGCCATAAAATGAAGGTGATGGCAGCGGGAATAGCCGATATGAGTGCACTGCTGAAGTGTACCTTGGTGTTGGGCAAGAAAATGTAGAGCAGCATGAAGACGAGTATGAGCAATACGTAGCTGACAACCTCTACGACTATCTTTGTGGCGGGTTTCAGTATGAGTATGTCGGGGATGTTTTCTATCGAAGAAGAGAGAAACACCGTGAATCCCATTGACACAAAGATGATGATAGGGAGCAAAAAGACTATGGCAGTATAGTCGATTAGCTTTCGCGAGACCGATCGATCGCTTTTTAGTTGCCAAATTTTGTTGAAGGTCACTTCGATGGAGTCGGCCAAATTAAGCAGGCTCCAAAGCAGTAGCAGAATGCCAAATCCTAAGAAGAGGCCTCCCCTTGTGTTGTTCAGATAGTTGCCCACAAAGCCCATCAGTGCGTCGGCTGCTTCGGGCTGTGTGAGAAAGGCATTGCGTATTTTTTCTTCTATGATTTCGGAAAGCCCGAAGCCTTTTGCAATGGCAAAGAGAATGGCCAACAAAGGTACTACTCCCATGAGAGTGGAGTATGTCAGCGCTTTTGCCCCGGCCCCCATGTTTTCTTCGAAAAAGAGTGTAAGGGTGGCGGTAAATAGCTTTTTCAGAAATCGCCAGGATTTGCAGGCTTTATCGGCCAGGTTTTTTAGAATTGTCAATTGTCTGAATTTAATTAGTTAGGGAGAGTGATGTTAAATTTCGACAGTTTAGGGGTGGTATGCTCCTGTTTGATGATGTTTTTGAGTTCGTTGACTACAGTGGGGTAGCGCGAAGCAAGGTCGAAGTCTTCGTGAAGGTCTATGCTGAGGTCGTAGAGATAGCACGTGCCATTCTTTACCACCATCTTCCAATTTCCTTTTCGCACCGCGAGCATATTGGTTTCGTGGAATTCCCAATACAGGAATTCGTGTTGTTCTTGTTCTCCTTCGCCCGTGAGGGTGGGATAGATCGAGATGCCGTCGAAGTAGTCGTTTTCGAGCCTCGGATTGGTGTATCGCTCTTTGTAATTTTCAATTCCGGCAATGTCGCAGAAGGTTGGCATGAGGTCGTAGAAGGCAAACATTTGGTCGCTGACGGTGCCGGGAGCCACGCGGCCGGGCCAGCGCACGATGAAGGGGATGCGTATGCCGCCTTCGTAGGTGCTGCGTTTGAGTCCCTGCAGCAATTGCTCGCAATTAAAGAAGGTTTGGTCGGCACCTCCCTCGGCATGGGGACCGTTGTCGCTGGTGAAGATGAGCACGGTATTGTTGGCCAAGCCTTTCTCGTCGAGTTTGTCCATGATTTCTCCCACTTGGGCATCGAGTCGTGTAATCATGGCGGCAAATTGTGCGTGGGCAATGTCGGTGGGATTATAGCGTGACGACTGGTCGCCGGCAAACGATTTTTCTTGGCAGAAGTGCCCTTTGTATGCCAATAGTATGCTGTCTTCGGGCTGAATGAGCTCGGCATGAGGCAGAGTGTAGGTGAATATGCCCAGGAAAGGCTCGTCGGCCTTCCTATCGTCGAGCCATTTTAGTGCTTCTTGGTGGATGAGGTCGCTCGAGTACTGCTTGCGATTTAGGTAGTCGGCACCATACATGGCGTGTTGTGTGTTTTGTGTGAGTTCTATGCGCACCACGTCGTTGTCGCCAGCTTTTTTGCTATATCGGTTAAGGAAGTTGGGATAGTAAAGATGGGCCTGGAATTGGCATATGTAGCCATAGTATTCGTCGATACCACGTGTTTTGGGTGTAGAGATAGACCTTTCGTAGCCTCCTGCCCATTTACCGAACATGCCCGTGGTGTAGCCATTATCCTTGAAAATCTCGGGGATGATAACGTGAGCAGTGTCGTATGGTTCTTGTCCTACAACGTCGTAGTCGCTGTTGTTGCCATATTTTATGGTGCCTGCATTTCGCCAATATTCGTTGTTACCCCTCACGTGGGTGTGACCTGTGTGCTGACCCGTCATGAAGGTGGCGCGGGCCGGTGCCGAAACGGGGCTGCCCGAGTAGGCTTGAGTGAAACGCATGCCTTGGGAGGCCAGGCGGTCGAGATTGGGAGTGGCAATGTATTGCTGGCCGTAGCAGCCCATGTCGGCATATCCCATGTCGTCGCACATAATGTAGATAATGTTGGGGCGTTGTTGTGCCTGCATCGAAGCAGCAGCGGCAATTGAACTCATTCCGAGGAATGCTAATCTTGAAACTTTCATTTTCATGGAGTTTATGTTGGGTTTAGAATAGCGTCTTTATTTATAATTTATAAAACAGAGAGGGGTTCTACTATAGTCTATCTGACCATTATTTTTGCGCTTTGGTGTTTTTTGCTGGTCAAGACTCTCACCACATATGTGGCCCGTGGCAGGTGTGATACTTCTATGCAGTCTGATTTGCTGTGGGCAACGAGCTGTCCACCCATGTTATAGACCATGAGTCCCAGTATTTTAGCACTTCCTGCTGTGGCTTGAAGTCGGCGGCCTGCCGCTTCCAATTCTACAAGAACATTGTCGTCGCCCTCAATTTTTCCCGAAACTTTTTCAATTCCCGACAACACATCATCTCCATAGGGGTCATTTCTGTCGGCCAGGAAATAGGCCACGATGTGGCGGTCGTGGGTGGGAGTTGGCATATAGAGCCGCTTTGACACACCGAGAACACGCTTGTCTTCTTTCCAACAAAAGAAAGTGGAACGTCCGTATACGGTAGCTGTGAGTGTATCGTTAGCCCATTCTGCCTTTCCGCGAAGAGGATTGTTGACTGTGACAAAGAGCTGAGCCTCGTGTTGTGGCTTTTCAACTACTTCTGTGGCGAAGTCGAGCACTTGTCCAATCACATCGTCTTCGGCATCGGAAAGCCCGTTTTCTGTGACACGAAGCCGAATGCGCGAATTTCCCAATTTGGCATCTTCGGGCACTTCGGCCTCAATTTCCCAAGCCTTGTTTTCGCCGGTTGGCTGAACACAGGTTTCAAACACACCATCGCGGTTCCAGTCGAAATATGCAAAAACATTTTCGCTTGTTTGAAGCGTCTTTTGCAGTGTCATTTTCATCGTAAACTTTCCGCCACGTGCCAAAATGGGCTTGTCGAGCACACTGATGGTGTACCACGACGTGGGGCTTACGGTCTGTGTGGTTGAACTGTTAAGGGTCTTGGTGCGTATGGGGTAGGTGAGTGTTTTAACAACGGCATCACCTTCATTAATATTCACTGCGGCGAAGTATTGCCCTGAGCGCTGTCCGCAGGGGTTGTTATAGATTTGCTTGTTCAAGGCCACTGCCGAGCGTGCTATGCGCAATGTAAAACTGTTCTCCCCGTCGATGGTGAGTTTTTCGCCTCCCTCAAGGGTGGTGAAAGCATAGCGCGTTTCGGCTCCTTCAATCACCTCGTTTACCACCCATTTTTTCTGTCCGTTCTGTGCAGTGAGACTTTGGTGGTTTTTGAGATTCACAATCTCGTAGCCGCTGGTGTTCGAGGTGCCTACGAAATACCAACTCAATTCTGCGCCTTCGGCGGCTGGCTTAAGTGTGCCGTCCATAGCTACGTAGTCTCCTCCGTGTGTTGTCAGGTGGTAGCAAATCCCTGGCTTTCCAATGCTTTCGCTTGGCTCGAAGGGGCGCACTTCAAAGGCATCAGTTGTTTCTTCAATCTTCCAAAACGAACCGGCGTTGGTGGGGCCGGCATGCCATGTGATGATGTGGTTCGACGCTCCGTCCTTGTTGAGTCCGCGAGGCGATTGGGTATAGTCATTATAATTTGCACAGTCGGTAGAACTCATCCAGTAGTAGCCGGCATTGTCGCCAGCTGTGGCTTTGCCTACGTAGTATTCCACCCTTTCGGCCTGTGTTTTGATTTTGCTTGAACTGTTTGGTTCCTTGTTGCAACTTTCAATGTATCGGCCTGTGGCAATGTTACGAATATAGAAAGTTCCCTTTGCGGCATCGGCTACGTCGAATGCCCAAAACTGTCGTTTCGTAATGTCGCTGGTGCCCACTACGAGGCTTCCGTCTTGTTCCTCGCTGATGTGCATCCCGTCATATCTTTTCGACACTATGCAATAGGTTTTTCCTGCCTCGGGCTGTGCAAAGGCTGCCAAACCAGTGGCAAGCAATAGGAGGAGTGCTATCTTTCTCATGTTTTAAGGTATGTGAATTTGGTTCGTATTACTGTGTGTTGGTTTCTTTCTCGCATTTCTTTAGTCCGATGCTCTTTCCGCCACCTTGAAGCGCTTCGTGACGATGGCGTGAAGGTAGTCGCGGTTAACTCCGGTGCCAGTGTGGACATTGGCACTGTATTTTGCCGTAACACCATCGGTGGGATGCTCTTCGCTCTCAAAGTAGTTCACCTGACCTGAGCCGCGATAATCGCCCTGGAAAGTCACGGTGTAGGTGCCGGCTTGTCTGAATACTACGGTGTCGGTGGGGTTCACTCCGTCATACACTCCGTCTTTGGGTTGCGAAGCGTTTTGTCGGGCCCCGTTGTCGGGCGTGATGGTCCATGTGTATTTGGTGCGGTCGAGCAGGTGCCCGCTACGGCTTTCCACGGCGGTGAAGACTATTTCTCCGCCCACCACGATTTCAGGGTAAGAAGTCGTGATGTCTGCAAAGCGAGGCGACCTGGAACGATATTCAGGGTCGTTAGTGTGTTCGGTGCAACTGCTCAGGCTCAAGCCTACGAATCCTGCCGCACACCATAAAATAATAAAGAGGTAAAGTTTTTTTCTCATGATTATTCTCGTATAAGCTTTTTCTTCGGTTTCTTTGGGGGAAATCATTCCTGTTCGTCGCTCAAAATTCCTTCAGTACTTTGTAGAGTTGATGAACGGGCAGGCCCATCACATTCCAGTAGCTCCCCTCTATGCCTTCTACAGCCACCATGCCTATCCATTCCTGAATGCCATAGGCACCCGCTTTGTCAAAAGGCAGGCAACTCTCCACATAGTATGCTATTTCTTCTTCGCTTAGGGGGGCGAAGGTCACTTTCGTTACCACCGATACTGCCACACGTTTTTTGCTTGTCTGCACCACAAAACCCGTCATCACCTTGTGGGTCATACCCCCCAGTTTTCTCAACATCATTTGGGCTTCTTCGGCCGTTTTGGGCTTCCCCATTACCGTGCCGTCGGGCGTAAGCACAATGGTGTCGGCCGTAATGATAAGTTCGTCGGGAAGCATAGTGTCGGCATAGGCGTCGGCCTTGACACCCGCAATAAAGTTCACAATCTCTTCTCCCTCCAGTTCCGAAGGGTAACTCTCGTCAATGCCCAGCAGGGTGCGAGTTTTGAATTGAATGCCCAGTCGTGAGAGCAAATCCTTGCGTCTGGGCGAGTTGCTGGCCAAAATGATGTGATATTTTTGTAAGTTGTCGAGCATACGAGCGGACCTTGTGTTTCTTGAATAGTTAAAAGTTGAAAAGAAAATGCGTTACCAGCCGAAGGCATCGGCCTCGTTCATCCATAGTCCCTTGGCTTTGAGCACCTGCTCAGCGACATCGCGCACGCAACCCATGCCTCCGGCTATGGGGCTTATGTATATAGAAGCATCTCTCGCTTCGCAGGCCGCATCGGCAGGGCAGCACGAGAGGCCGGCAAAGCGCAGCGAGGGAATGTCGGGCACGTCGTCGCCCATATAGCACACCTCTTCGCGTCTGAGGCCTCGCACCTCCATCCATCGTTTCAACACGGGGAGCTTGTGCGACACGCCTTGATATATGTCCTCAAACCCCAAGACTCTATAACGTCGATATACGCCTATGCTTTTCCCGCCCGTGATGATACAGAGCCGTATGCCCTGCTGGGCAGCAAGGTGAAGGGCATAGCCGTCCTTAATATTCGCCGTGCGGTTGGGTGCACCATCGGCTTCGTTAATGCTCACGGTATTGGCACTCAACACGCCGTCTACGTCGAAAACAAGCGCCTTAATCTTAGTCAAGTCATATTCAATATGGGGTGTCAGAGGCGAGTTGGAGTTAGTCGCGATGCTCATGGCCAAAAATAGATTTCAAGATTTTAAGAGTAATGGATGCCAGTTGTTCTATCCTTGCTTCTGGAAAAGCAATCAAAAAATACGAGGGCAAATGTAATAAAAACAAATGGAACAAGTACAAATTGTCTCAATAAATATATCGCGCGAATATTCTTTAATAAAAGTATGACTGTAATAAGAACTGTTAAATTTTATTTTTTCAAAATTTTTCACTTCGCTTGTGGCTACCGAGGTGGGCAGAGCGTTTTCGCCGAGAGAAAAGTCGCGAAAAGTTGACAGCCCTCATCGCGCGTGCGTATCTTTGCCAGTGCCAAGGTTCTCCGAAAAGGCACATGCCGGACAGATTCCTGACGATGACTGAGTGTGCCCCCAGCGGGTGGCGGATAGAAAAGGTGGCGCGGCTCCTGAC
>CADBQP010000028.1 GCA_902796835.1 uncultured Bacteroidales bacterium | reverse complement strand
CCACCGGTATCTGTAACTTCCCGAGCCACATGGGTTCGCTCAACTACGGATATGCCACCGTGGGTGCATGGCGCATGGTCAACAAAGCCCTCTACAACTCCATACCCGCAACCGACGTTCGCAAGAACTGGTTCCTCGATGCCGATGGCAAGAGCGCAGGCCTCACTGCTCAGCAGCAGGCTTACGTAACCGGCCAGGGCGCTCCCGCCTACACCCAGGTAAAGTTCGCTCCCTATAAGGGCGTAGTGGGCACATCGACCAATGCCAGCGACATTCCTCTGATGCGCGTTGAAGAAATGTACTACATCGTGGCCGAGGCCGAAGCACAAAGCGGAAGCACCACCACGCTGACAAACTTCGTGAAGACCTATCGCGATCCTTCGTTCGCTCCCTCGGGCGATGCCAAGGAAGTGGTATGGAACCAGCGCCGCGTAGAATTCTTCGGTGAAGGCTTAAGCTACTTCGACCTGCAGCGTCTGAAGAAGCCCGTTGACCGTCGCGGTGGCGGCTACGAACCCGACATGGTGTTCAACATTCCTGCCGACGATGCAGCACGCATCTACCCCATCCCCATGTCGGAGATCAACGCCAACAAGCTTATTTCTGACGCCGACAACAACCCAACGGCCTCACTGCCCAAACCCGTTGCCGACAAATAAGCTAACAAAGTCGTTCCAAGACTGATAAGAGAAAAATTTGTCTTCTCACCTCCCTGCCAGCCTCGACTCGAGGCGGCAGGCGAGAGAGAGGAAAACCAACCTCAAAAAAATCTTGGAAGATAAAAACAGAGAATTATCCACAATAAAAAAGCAACAAAACAATGAAATTAAATAAATCCATACTCATGATGGCCACCGCCGCCGTGTTTGGCCTGGCATCTTGCAGCGAAGATATTGATTTCAAGAACTACAACTCGTCGGCCGAGGGCAAGCAGCAGCAATACTCGTTTGCACAAGGAGAGCAAAGCTTCTCCTACCTTCCCAGTGATAAGGTAGTTGAGCAGGTGAAGTTCACCCTTTCGCGCACCAATGCCGCAGCTCAGGAAAGCCTGAAGGTTGTAGTTGACGACGAGAGCACAGGCGCATTCGCATTTGTCGATTCAGCCTTTGTCGACAAGGACACTATCGACGTAGTATTCCCCGCCGGAGAGCGCAGCGTTGACGTATTGGTCAATGTAAATGCGGAAAAAATTACCATTGGCCAGGAAGCCTACATGGAACTGGCCATCGCTCAGACCGCTCGCTACGAAATAGAAAGCATCGAGCAAGTGAACGACACCATCCGCGACGAAGCTGACCCCGAAAAGTACACCATAGAGACCAGCTACGACACCACATGGAAAGAAATCCTTGAGCCCATCGCCAGCCCCTCGGGCAAGCTGGCCTCGAGTGTAAGCATCAATATCGACTACACCTGGGTTAGTGCCGGCAGCTGCCTCATGACCTCTACTTGGGTAGGCAACAGCGACCCCATCCGCATTAAGATTCAGAAGGCAAAAGAAGGCACCGGCCTTTATCGCCTCGTAAGCCCCTACTGGGTAATGGAACCTAACTATTGCGATGAAGATATAGCTCCCTCGCGCCACCTGCAATTCGTAATCAACGAAGAAGATGGCACAGCCATTTCAGTTCCCACATTCATTCCGCTCGGCGAATTCAACGACAGCGGAGCTGAATACCAGTGGTACTTCGTAACCACAGGAAGCCTGAAGGACTATTGCAGCTTCACCAACGAAGGCAACACCTATACCCTCAACACCCTCCGTTATACCGGCGGTAGCCTCTACGCAACCCAGGGTCCCGAAGTTTGGGTATGGGACGACGGATACCCCTTTGAATAGAGAAACTTCTCCTAATCAATAGAATCCTAACGAAGTTTAGGCATCGGCGCTCGCCGATGCCTAAACTTTTTTTTATATCAAAACCAACGGACACAGCGCCGAAGCCAGCACTCACAAGGCGGCTCACAGTCAGAACCACCGCCGAGATATTTCTGACTAACGCGGAGATAATTTCAACCACATCGGCGACAGTTTTTAGCCAGAGCCGCAACGCGCAAAAAAAGGTATCCGCAAGCCATTAGCATAAGGCTTGCGGATACCTTTAGTCCTTTATTCTGAACCAGCAGGGGCGTTATGCCAGGCGCTTCGCCAGTTTTTCGAGCATATCGCGTGTCATGCTGTCGAGGTCGTAGGTGGGATTCCAGTCCCACTCCATTCGGGCACACGAGTCGTCAAGGCTGTCGGGCCAGCTCGAGGCAATGGCCTGCTTGAGGGGATCTACGTCGTAAACCATCTCAAACTCGGGCTTATACTTCTTGATGGCGGCATAGATTTGGCTGGGCTCAAAGCTCATCGAAGCAATGTTGAAGCCGTTGCGGTGTACCAGACGCGAAGCATCGGCCTCCATGAGCTGAATGGCGCCGTTGAGCGCATCGGGCATGTACATCATGTCCATAAAGGTGCCCTCGGCAATGGGGCAGACAAACTTTTCGCCACGCACGGCGCTGTAGTAAATGTCGACAGCATAGTCGGTGGTGCCGCCTCCTGGAGGCGTTACGTTCGAAATAAGGCCGGGGAAGCGCACACTACGCGTGTCGACACCATATTTATTGAAGTAATAGTCGCTGAGCAGCTCGGTGGTTACCTTGCTCACACCATAGATGGTGCGCGGACGCTGAATGGTGTCCTGCGGAGTGCGGGCACGGGGCGTTTCGGGGCCGAAAGAGCCAATCGAGCTGGGTGTGAACACGGCGCAGCCGTTTTCGCGAGCCACCTCGAGCACGTTCCACAGTCCGTCGATGCCAATTTTCCAGGCCAGCATGGGCTTGCGTTCGGCCACCACGCTGAGCAGGGCTGCCAAATTAAAGATGGTGTCGATTTGATGGGTCTTCACCACCTCGGCAATGGCAGGAGCATCGGTCACGTCGCAAATGGCCGACGGGCCACTCTCGGCGAGAATGCCCTTAGGCTCGGCACCCGTGATGTAGCCAGCCACCACATTGTCGTTGCCGTAGAGGCCACGGAGCTTCATTGTAAGTTCGGAGCCAATTTGACCTGTGGCTCCGATGATGAGTATTTTCTTCATCTGTAAGAATGGGTTTATGTGTGATATTTCTTTCGAGCAGCAAAGGAAAACATTTTTTCGGAATTATATATCGTTGCCGCTTGTATTTTTCGAAAAAAGTTTGTTCCTTTGCGCTGATTTCCAACCTCTGCGAACCATAGGTTGCCATCAATCACACTCTGCACAATCCAAAAATTTTATAATCCATCACATCATGTACGGAAAATTTCAGGAACACCTCCAACAACAGCTGAAAGACCTTCGCGAAGCCGGCCTCTACAAGGAAGAGCGCCTCATCGAAGGCCCCCAGCAGGCTGCCATCGAAGTGGGCGGCAAAACAGTGCTCAACTTCTGCGCCAACAACTATCTGGGTTTGTCTAACAATCCCCGCCTCATCCAGGCTGCCAAAGATGCCATGGACGCCCGCGGCTTCGGCATGTCGAGTGTGCGCTTCATTTGCGGCACGGCCGACATCCACAAGCAGCTCGAGGCCGCCATCAGCGACTACTTTAAGACCGAAGACACCATTCTCTATGCCGCTTGCTTCGATGCCAACGGCGGTGTGTTTGAGCCCCTGCTCACGGCCGACGATGCCATCATCAGCGACTCGCTCAACCACGCTTCCATCATCGACGGTGTGCGCCTTTGCAAGGCCGTGCGCTATCGCTATGCCAATGCCGACATGGCCGACCTCGAACGCTGCCTGCAAGAAGCTCAGGCACAGCGTTTCCGCATCATCTGCACCGACGGAGTGTTCTCCATGGACGGCAACGTGGCTCCGATGGACAAAATCTGCGACCTGGCCGAAAAATACGACGCCCTCGTGATGGTAGACGAGAGCCACTCGGCCGGCGTAGTAGGTGCCACGGGCCGCGGTGTGAGCGAATTCTTCAACACCTATGGCCGCGTCGACATCTATACTGGCACCCTTGGCAAGGCCTTTGGCGGCGCCATGGGCGGATTTACCACCGGACGCAAGGAAATCATCGAGAAACTGCGCCAGGCCAGCCGCCCCTACCTCTTCTCCAACTCTTTGGCCCCGGGCCTCGTGGGAGCCAGCATCGAAATGTTCAAAATGCTCAACGAGAGCAACGAAATCCACGACAAGCTGGTGGAAAACGTCAACTACTTCCGCGAGAAGATGATGGCTGCCGGTTTCGACATCAAACCCACACAGAGCGCCATCTGCGCCGTAATGCTCTACGACGCCCCGCTGTCGCAGAAATATGCCGCCCGCCTGCAAGACGAAGGCATCTACGTCACCGGTTTCTACTATCCCGTGGTGCCCAAGGGCCAGGCTCGCATCCGTGTTCAGATTTCGGCCGGCCACGAGCGCGAACACCTCGACAAGTGTATCGCAGCCTTCATCAAGGTGGGCAAGGAACTCGGCGTGCTGAAATAAGCCAATCCCGTTGTGCAGACTTCCCTGCACTAAACACAAAGAAAAGCGATTGCAACTCATGGCATGAATTGCAATCGCTTTTATGCTATATGCTGGCAGCCGACTGCCGGCAGCGACTCTATGACACCTCGTCGCCCAGCTTCATGCGCACTTCGTTGAAGAGCTTACGCACCAGTTGCGGGTCGTTGTCGGGACACACCACGAGCACATTGTTGCGCAGGGCCACCACATATCCGCTGAGGTTTTGCAGGCAAACGGCCGTGCCCTCGGGGGCATAGACACAGTTGTTGCTGCAATCGCTGAGCACCACGGTGCCGCCACCTATGGCGCTGTTGCCATCGGCATCTTTCGGAAGCTGCGTATGCAGTTCGGCCCATGTTCCCACATCGCTCCAACCGAAGGTGCACTCCTGCACACTCACGTTTTCGCTCTGCTCGAGAATAAGCATATCGACCGACATGCGCAGACTCACGGGATAGAAGCGTTCAATGAGTTGCTGCTCCTCATCGCGTGAAAGAATGCGAGCCTCGGCCCTCCAGTTTTCGGCCATGACGGGCATCAGGCTTTCGAGCCGACGCGCCATGGTGGGCACTTGAAAAAGGAAGAGGCCGGTGTTCCACAAGAATTCACCGCTCTCGACGAAAACTTTTGCCACCTCGATGTCGGGTTTCTCGGTGAATGACTTTACGCGAAACTGCGCTCCGTTTTGCCGTGCGCCCTGCTGAATGTATCCATAGGCCGTGTTGGGATAGGTAGGCTTCACGGCCAGGGCCAGAAAGTCGGCATGCTCCTCCACATATTCCAGTCCGCGCACAATGTCGTCCCTGAAGTTTTCAACGTTGAGCACCATTTGGTCGGCAGGTGTCACAATGATGTTGGCCTCGGGGTCCATCTGCTCAATGTGGAAGGTGGCCCAAGCCACGGCGGGGGCCGTAGAGAGCTGCACCGGCTCGGCCAGCACCTGCGAGTCGTCGAGTTCGGGAAGCTGTTGCAACACCAGGTCGGCATAATCGGCAAATGTCGACACATAGATGCGGTCGGCAGGCACAAAACTGCTGAAGCGGTCGTAGGTTTGTTGCAGCAGAGTGCGTCCCGTGCCGAAGAGGTCGAGAAACTGCTTGGGCAGTTCGCGCCGGCTTAGGGGCCAAAGGCGCTGACCCAGTCCGCCAGCAAGAATAACGCAATAATCGTTGTGTTTTATCATGATTTAAGGCAATGTGATTAAGGTTGTCAAGGGTTTGCAAAGAGATTGCTCTCTATTTATAGAAACGCTGCCTGCCACAGAATGTTGCCCAAATCACGTTTTTTAACATTACACTTTGCAATTTCACCCAAACGTATGTTACAATTTGACAGCGAAAAGTTAAAAAAGCGTAACACATGTATACGGAACAACAAGAAGACTGTATTTTTGCCGCGCTCTAAGAGCAAAGATATGTAATTCTAAAAACATTACCTCGCATAAACACATAAAAAAACATCATCATAATGAAAAAAATCATTCTCATCAGCCTGAGTGTACTCACTCTGCTCGGCGCCACGTCACAGAACCTACAGGCGCAACAAGAACACAGCACTTATCCCGACGGCGACTCACTGGCAGCCCTCGTAAAGATGAACTACGTCTATACCCTTGAAGATGCCATCAAACGTGCCAAGGAAACCCACAAGCCCATTTTCTTCAACTGTTTTGCCGACTGGGCTCGCCCCTGCCACGGCATGAACGGCAAGGTTTTCTCCGACCAAAAGTTTTGCGACTGGATGGACAAAAATTTCGTAAATCTATTCATCCCTGTCGATAAAGCTTCAAACCGCCATATTGCCCGCCGTTACCACGTGACCACCTTTGCCCACTACCTCATTCTCGACGAAAACGGCGAAGTGATACACCGCATTGTGGGCGGCGCCGAACTTCCCGAATTCCAGGAGCGTGTGGCTCTGGCCCTGAGTCCGAAGACATCGCTGCGTGGCACCCGCGAGGCCTACAATCGCGGAGAACGCAGCAAAAAAGTGCTGCTCAACTATCTGACTGCCCTCTACCTGGCCGAAGAAGACAGCCTCTTCAACGCCATTGCCCCCACCTACACCTCGCAGCTCCAACCCAAGGACTATGCCCAGAAAGAAAATTGGATGTTTGCCCGCAAAAACGTGAACAGCATCAACGACCCGCTCTTCAAGTACATGGTTGAAAACCGCGCCCTCTTCGACAAAGGTGTGGGCAGCGACAACGTGAACAACCTGATAGCTCAGCTCTATGCCAGTGAAATCTTCTCGTTCATCACGGGCGAACGCCAATACAACGACGAAGAGATGCTCAACATCTATCTGGGCATGCAAAAGGCACAACTCCCCCAAGACGACAGCTGCTTCGAAGTCTACGACATTGTGAAGAAACACGGCCAGCGCAACTACGACGAGGCCCTGGCTGCACTCAGGAACCTTAAGGACCAGCAAACACGCTACATGCTCGACATGACACTCAAGTTTCCCGAGGCTACTCCCCAGCAGTCAGAGAAGCTCCTTCAGTATTATGGTGAGCGCGAAAAGGAATTTGCCGCCGTGGGCAGTTCGATGGCTCGGGCCTATCGCGACCTCATCGACAGCCGCAGCAAGCCACAGGCCGCCGAGACGGGCATCGCCTTCAGCACAGGCTCGTTCGACGAACTCAAGCAAAAGGCCAACGCCGAGGGCAAGTTGCTCTTCATCGATGGTTTCACTACATGGTGCGGCCCATGCAAGATGCTGGCCAAGCGCACATTTCCGCAGCCCGAAGTGGGCGAATACATGAACCCGCGCTTTGTGTCGGCACAAATCGACATGGAACGCGGCGAAGGTCCCGAACTGGCCAAGCGTTTCAACGTGTCGGCCTTTCCCACCATGCTCATTCTCAAGGCCGACGGCACACTGGTCGACAAAATCGTAGGCTTCTATGCCCCCGACCAGTTCATCGAGAAAGTGAAAGCCATTGTTGAAAAATAGTCCCCCCTTCGTCATGAAACGCATTCTGCCCCTCATCTTAATAGCCCTCATGGCTTTTTCGAACCGTGTCCAGGCTTTTCGCATGACAACGCGCTATGCTCAGGAAAACGGCAAAATGATTGTCCGCGCCAGCATCAACGGTGTGGAAGGCCGTTTCGTGCTCGACACGGGAGCCCCCTGCAGCCTCACGTTCAGCTATGCCAAGCGGGCAGGGCTCAAGGGCGGGCAAGTGTCGAGAGCCTATGATTCGAACGGCAACATTGTCAACACCACCATCCTCGACCTGCCACAACTCGTCGTGGGAGGTGTGGCCTTCACCCAACTGCAAGCCATGCAACTGCCACAGGGCAATATGATTGAACAGTTTGGCATCGACGGCATAGTGGGCTACAACCTCCTGCGCCAGGGCATCGTCAAGTTCGACGGCCGCGCACAGACCATGACACTCACCAGCGACACCACCGGACTGGGCATTGACCTCAACATGGGCATTCTGCTCACCGACGACCCCTACTCCACCATGATTCCGCTGCGAATGGGACAGAGCGTCGATACCGTGATGTTCGACACCGGCGCCCTCGACCTCTACGAAATGTCCAATCGATTCTATGAACGCGTGAAGGCCGACACAGCCCACTTTCGCTGCATCGCTTCGGGCAAGGGCATCCTCTCGATGGGCGCCGCAGGCCTTGAGAGCGCGTCGGTGAAACATCGCATAGTGGTGCCACAAGCCTTCTTGGGCAACACAGCCCTGAGCCGCCTGTCAACCATCACCACCGATGCCATCGACTCGCGCATAGGCTCCAACCTCCTGCGCCATGGCGATGTCATCATCGACTATCGCGAAGGCATTTTCTATTTCCAGCCCTACGCCTCCACCACTGTCCCCATCGATGCCTATCAGCCCGAGTGGAACGTTGTGGTCACCGTGATGGGCGACCATCTGGAGGCTGGCATGGTGTGGAACAATGCCGGTGGTTCCATACAGTCGGGCGACCGCATTGTGGCCATTGGCGGCGAACGCATCGACAAAGTCGACATGCGAAAAGCTACCACACAGGCCATTTTCCAAATGCACCCCGAGGGTACAGAAATAACTTTTGTGAACGGGCGTAGCGGCAAAGAAGAAACCATGACCATCAGCATGAACTGATTATTCATCAATTTTCCAATAACATAAAAACACTCAAAAACTATGAAGACAACATTTCTTGGCCAAGAAGTTGCCCTGAGCGGCGAAATGCCCGCCGTCGGCAGCATGGCCCCCGACTTCGAAGGAGTGCGTGGCGACCTTTCCACATTCCGTCTTAGCCAACTGCGCGGCAAGCGCGTAGTGCTCAACATTTTCCCTTCAATGGACACCGAAGTTTGTGCCGCCTCCGTGCGTCGCTTCAACAAAGAAGCCTCTTCGCTCAGCAACACCGTAGTGCTCTGCATCTCCAAAGACCTCCCCTTTGCTCAGTCGCGCTTTTGCAGCGTTGAGGGTCTGGAAAATGTGGTAGCGCTCTCCATGTTCCGAAGCACAGAACTCGAGACAGCCTACGGCTTCGGCATCGAAAGCCTGCCCATGAGTGGTCTGCTGGCCCGTGCCGTGGTGGTGGTAGACGAAGAGGGCCGCATTGTCTATGAGGAACTGGTGCCCGAAATAGCACAGGAGCCCAACTACGAAGCCGCTCTGGCCGCGCTGAAGTAGAAAGCTCAGGCCGTAAAGGCTACTATTATTCAAGCTCGCCTGTCGCATTTAATATCCTGCGGCAGGCGAGTATTCTCTTTGAGAGATAATCGCCACAATTATTGTTAAATTTTATTTTTTCAAAAAATTTCACTTCGCCAGTGGCCACTCCGACTGGCGGAGTGTTTTCGCCGGGCGAAAAGTCGCGAAAAGTTGACAGCCCATATCGCGCGTGCGTATCTTTGCCGTTGCCAAGGTTCTAAAGAAAAGGCACATG
>CADBQP010000027.1 GCA_902796835.1 uncultured Bacteroidales bacterium | reverse complement strand
TCCGGCATGTGCCTTTTCTTTAGAACCTTGGCAACGGCAAAGATACGCACGCGCGATATGGGCTGTCAACTTTTCGCGACTTTTAGCAGACAAAAAACACTCCGCCAGCCCGAATGGCAACTGGCGAAGTGAAATTTTTTGAAAAAATAAAATTTAACAGTTTGGTTGGGCGGTTTGCAGAGGTTTGTGCCAGCTTTCGTAGCGATATAAAAAGGGCCCTTGTATGCAGGAGTGTAACAAGGGCCGCCTATATTTAGTATTGAGTTTCTTTTTGGGGAAGGACGCTAATTTATGCGCACTGAGCCTCCGTCGGCATCGACGGTGAGGTTGTTGAGCATGGTACCGCTTCCGTTGTAATAGTAGATTCCATCTACTTTGATGCCTTTGGCCTTGTTGCCCGTGACACTCATGCCAATAGTGCCTCCGGTGAAAGTGAAGTCTTTGTTCACCTTGATGCCGCGACATTTCGACTCGTCTATCTGGCCTTTGTGGTAGGTGGTTCCGCTCACGGTCATGCTGATGGTTCCGCCGCTCATGGTGAGGTCGCCGCCCGAGGAGATGCCCTTGCAGCCGTCGCCTGCCACATTGACGGTGATGTTGCCGCCAGTGATGGTCATCATGGTGTCGCACTTTATGCCTTTGGTGTCGTCGGTGGTGCAGTCGATGTTGAACGTGCCGCCGCTGATGAATGCGTAGCCGTTGTTTACGTCTGTGGGGTCGTTGGTGAAGGGCACGTCAATGCCGTCGCCTTTCATGCCTTTGAGCACGAAGGTGCCGCCTCGCACGTCGATATACTGCTCTACATGCATGGCATCGCTGGCGGCGGAGAGCACGTTGAAGGTGCCGCCGAAGGTTTCTTCAAACAGGCTGTATTCATCGCTGCGGTAGGCGTGCTTGGCATTGCCGGTGAGGTTGAGGGTGCCGTTGCCGCTGAATTCGGCATGGCCGTTGATGAAGAAGCAGGCCTTTTGCAGCCCGCCGGCTCCGTCGGCGAGAGTGTTGACTGTTCCGTCGGCTACGATGACGTTGATGCGCTTGCCGTTGTGAATGTTGATGGCTGCGGTTGTATCGCTCGAGAGGGTGAGGCCGTTGAGCTTGACGGTGGCCTTATATTCACCGTCCATCACAAACGAGCCGTTGGTGCTGCTGCCGCTCAGGATGTAGGTCATTTCAACGTCGAGCGCACTGTCTTGCTCTATTTTTACGTAGGCATCGTTGACGGTGACAGAAAGTTGCTCGGCTATGTCGCCGGGTATGCGTACGGTGGCGCTGTTGCCGTTGTAGACTACGTTGACCGTGTTGACGGGCACCTCGCTTTCGTCGAAATAGATTTTGGTGATGTCGCTCACGGGATAGTCGCGGCCTTGAATGGTTACGCGGGTGCCGCAGCAAAAGGGCATTTCATCGGCCATGGCCTTGAATACCTCGGTCACTTGGCCGCATTGCACGTTGATGGTCTGTGCGGCAATTGTGCCAGCAAACGTCAGGGCACAGATGAGTGTAAGTAGCTTTTTCATTGCACGTTGAGTTTCATGGCCTTGCCGTCTGCCTGGATAATGTAGACGCCTTTGGGCAGGTTAAGATTGTGGATGTTGCTGCAGGCATTGTTCTCGAATTGTTTTACAAGCTGTCCGGCTACGTTGAACACCTTGACAATGGTGCCTTCCTTTATGGCCGATGCCTGGTTGAGGCTTACGTTCTTGATGGCCGCCGGCGTTGAGGCAAAGAACATGGAACTGAGTTCGCTCACTGCGTAGGTGGCTGTTTCTTTGTCATTGGTGGCAATCATGTTTCCGCCTTCAAAGGTAATGACAAGGTTGCTCATGGCCAGCGACTTCTGGGCCCCCGACGTGGTTTTGAACGTCAGATAGCCGTAGCTCTGGGCCGATGCTCCCAGGGTGAGGAGCATGAACAAAAGGGGTAAAAGTTTCTTCATTGTGTTTACTTGAAATTGATATGTATTGGGGTTAAGGTGTGTGTTGTTCTCTTAGAACTTGAATTTGTAGCCTACTTCAATGCAGTGGAGATTTCCGTTTTGGTCGTCATCTTCGGCATTGGTATAAACGTAGCCCAGGTTTAGTTCGTGTTGCTTTTTAATGGTGTAGGTGGCCCCGGCGCGCCAGCGGCGCTTGTCAATGGAGAAGCCGTTCGAGAGATTGTTGCTCAGCTCAAACGAGGCGTAGGGCTCGAGGGGTATGCCTTTGATATTGTATGTGAGCTGGAGGCGCTGACGCAGGTAGTGCTTGTTCTTGCACCTTTTTACGTCAATGTCGGTGTTGCCGCCTCCCTCAGGGTCGCGGTATCCATAATAGTTCGTCCCGTCGTAGTAGTAGCGGCCGGTGTAGTTGTCGATATTGGTGATGACACCGCGATATTTGTCGCGTGCCACATTTTGTGTGACCAGGTGGGTGAACTGATAGCGTTCGCGCAGGGCTATGCCAAAGCGCCCTATCGAAATTTTGCCGGTGAGGTCTACTACAAAGCGGTGTTTGTCGCGATAGAAGTCGTGGTCAATGTTATAACCATTAAGGTTGCCGCTGCTGTTGTAGTTGGCCTTCTCTTCGCGCGGGTTGTAGTCGTCCATGAAGATGTAGCCCACGCCAAGTTTCAGGATTTTTGGGATAATCTTATAGTCCAGGCCTACATTGAATCCCCAGCGGTGTACCTGCTGCAAATTGTCTTCGAAGCGCATGTCGGCGCCTAGTTCGGCGGAGAGGCGCTTGTTGATTTTCTTTTCCACTCCCACCGAGGTCCATAGTCCAAAGTCGTCGCTCTGGGCCATGACGGGAAGGAGCATGGCGGCGCCAAGAATGGTGGTGAATAGTTTACGCATAATTGTTTTGGGTTAGGATTATTTCATTTTTATCATGTGGTTCACGGTGTTGCCTATGTCGTTCTCGTCAATGTAGTGAACGCGCAGCATGCAGCTGTCGGTAAGGAAGTCGACGGCTCCAACTTCAATGTCTGTTATGTTTATGCCGAGTCGCTTCTGAAGGTCGGCCTTCAGCTCGTCGCGCTTGGTAGGCACGATGAGTTCTATGTTGTCATATTTCACGAGTTTCGAGGAGAGTCCTCTCTGGTAGAGCAGGGCTTCCATCACGGCGGCTATGGCAATGAAGAGCAGGTTTACGGCAATGTGTTCCACGAAACTGATCTGTCCTGTTGTCCCATTGACCACAGATAGGGCCACCAGATAGAACAAATAAGTCATCTCGCGGATGGGTATTCCCTCGGTGCGGTAGCGTATGATGCCAAAGACGGCAAACAATCCGAGGGCGGCGCCGATTTCCATTTTGAGCCCGTCCATCATGTATATGAGCGTGAATATGCTCATCGAGAGGAGGATGAACGTGAAATAGTAGCTGCGGCGGCGGCTCTTGGGGTAATAGAAGTACTTGACAATTATCCAAACGGCCAAAAGGTTGAGGAAAAACTGCAGCAAAAGTTTCAGCAGGGATGGTCCGTCGAACAAAGTGGCGTTGAATAGCTGATAAAATTCTCCGGCAAATGCGGTATCTAGGAAGTTCATTATTAGGTATTTTGTTGTGTTAGTATCAAGTTTGTGGAACCGTTTGTTTGGCTATTTTCTCGTAGTGGCGCATACGCAGTTTGAGACGGTTTTGTCGCAAGTCGGGGTTGGTGAGCGCCGAACCGATGACGTATTTGCTGAACCCGCTGGGCTTGATGCGCAGTTGGCGCAGTATGGCAAGCAGGGGCGACGAGGTGCGGCCGTCGCGCTTCAGCTCAATAATTACGTTGTGCGGCAAGGCATGACTCTGCCGCGTTTCGTTGTTGTAGAACTCCAGGTCGAAGTCGATGGTTACGCGCTCGGTTTTCTCGAAGTTCACAAGCGTGATGCGGCTAAAGCTGTTGCTCGTTGTGGCTATGAGGTCTTTAAAGGTGATGCCCAGTTCCTCTTGAAGGAAGTCCTCGCCCGTATATGAATTCGACTCCAGGCCTGAGTAGAAAGGAATTTTCACTCGACGCTTGCGTGTTTTGCCATGGTTGTCCTTACGTTTTATTTCGAGAAATGCCACGTTTGTGTTAACATATTGTCGCATGCGGACCTTGACGCGCGGCTTGCGCCCTTGCTCGTGAATGAGGAAATAGTGGTGCTTGTCGGGGGTGTCCCAATAGAGTGTGCGATATTGGCTGATGGGGTTGCCGTCGATTTCCTGAACGAAATAGCTATGGCGCACCAGTTCGAGGAGTTCTATCAGTTTGGAAACGTTGGTGACGTATTTTGTGTCGTTGCGTTTCATGAGCTTCACCGATGACATCTCGTCGAGCGAAATGGGCCGCATTTGCAGCAAAATGGGTCTGACTATTTCGGCAGTTTTCGACATTGGGGCAAATTTATTCGTTTTTTTTGTAATGGGGAACTTTTGTTTCGTAAAAATATATTAAAATGCCGACAAAACGCCCTTTTTAATAGACAAAGGAACTAAATTGAGGGCATTGCTCCGCTTCTTGTGCACACCAGGGCGCTTAATTCCACAGCTCTTTGATGGGCCGTGGTGATAGATTCTCCCTGCACCATTGAGGCGCAGAAGGCTGCCGTGAAAGCATCGCCGGCGCCCACCGTGTCGGTCACAAGAATGCGCGGCGTGGGTCTGAACGATATGCCGTCTTCGTGGAAAATGTAGCTTCCCTCGGTGCCGCAGGTCAGAATGACGTGGCGCAGGTGAAACCTGCCGCGCAGGTCTTCGGCCTGTTCTTGTGCCAGCGTTTTTTTTATGCCAAACATGTGACTGATGGTTTGTAGCTCCTCGATGTTCAGTTTCAGAGAATGGCAGGTGTGCAATGAGTGTTCCACAATCTCTTTCGTGAAGTGTGGCGCGCGCAGATTGATGTCGCAGACGATGAGGCTTTCAGGGTTTTGGCGCACCCTCTGAGCTAGTGTGTCGATGGCAGCTCGTGTCGTTTCGGAGCGTTGTGCTAGCGTGCCGAAACATAGGACAGCGCAGTTAGAAGCGAGTTCCTTCACGTCGAGACTGAGCTCAATGTGGTCCCATGCCACGTGCTCACAGATGTTGTACGTGGGGATGCCTTCGGCGTCGAGTTCCACCATGACGCGGCCCGTCGGTTCGTTGCGATGCTGCAATGATGCATTAATTCCTTTTTGTTGCAGGGCCTGCTCGGCTTCAGCGCCTTCGGTGTCATTGCCAACGGCCGATACGAGAAGGGTGGGGAGTCCAAGGTGGGTCGTATGATAGGCAAAGTTGGCAGGAGCACCGCCCAGCTGCTTTCCGCCGGGAAGCATGTCCCATAGCACTTCGCCAATGCTTATGATATATTTGTTTTCCATAATGTAAAAGGTGAAAAATAGCCTTCAAAGATAGTCCTTTTTGCGGAAGGAGGGGCATTGTGAGCATAAAAAAGTGCATCGCGTTTCACAACGAGATGCACTTTCACAGAACTTATATAGAGATGAAAAAACTATTATTAGCCGATGTCAAAAAGCGATATTTTTAGATATCTTTGCTGCAAATGTAAAGCATAGGGAATGAAAAAACAAGTTTTTTGCCAATTTTTTTTCAAAAAAATGACATTTATTGTTTTATTAGTTCAATTTTGGTTTCGAAAATGTTTATCGATCCGTTTTTGTAGAGGTTCCCGAGTGCTCGCTTGAAAGTTTTTTTGCTCACTCCAAAGCGTTCGGCTATGGCTTCGGCATCGCTATGGTCGGAAAATGGGAGTGTGCCGCCTGCCTTTTGCAGTTCATCGAGCAAGGTTTCGGAGAAGTCGCGAAAGCGCGATTTTCCGATGCTTTGAAGCGATATGTCGAGCCGTCCGTCGGGCCGCACGTTTACGATGGTTCCCGTTAGGCGGTCGCCGGTGTGTGGCACATGGTGGCCAAAGATTTGATTGTCGTATATCATGCCGGCATAGGCATTGTCGACGATGAGTTTGAAGCCGAGGGGAGTTTTTTGCCACACGAGGATGTCGGCCGTCTGTCCGCGATGGTGGGTTTGCGGCGAGGCGGGCTGCAGGTAGCGTTCCACTTTGGCAGAGCCCACGATGCGGCGTGTTTCTTCGTCGATGTGTATGTGAACGATGTAGCTTTGGTCGGGTTCCATTTCGCGTTTTTGTTCGCGAAAGGGTACGAAGAGGTCTTTCATGAGCCCCCAGTCGAGGAAGGCTCCATACTGATTGACCCAGGCCACCCTGAGGTAGGCAAAGTCGCCCACTCGTGCCAGTGGCTGCTCGGTGGTGGCTACGAGGCGTTCGCTTTGGTCGAGGTATATGAATACTTCTACGTTGTCGCCTTCGCGAAGGCCTGGGGCCACATATTTTCGGGGCATGAGTATGTCGCCCACTTCTCCGCCGTCGAGAATGGCGCCATAGTCGGTGAAGCGTACGAGGCTGAGTGTGTTGTAGTCGCCGAGTTTAATCATGGTGTTGCGTTGTTTGGTCGTCGCTGTGTGGTGTGGCTCCGGTTTCGGGAGTGGCTATGCGTCCGTCGAGCATGTGAATGGTGCTGTCGGTGATGGCGGCCAGGTTTTCGTCGTGGGTTACGATGACGAAGGTCTGGCCCATTTCATCGCGCAGCTTGAAGAAGAGGTTGTGCAATTCTTCTTTGTTTCGTGAGTCGAGGCTTCCGCTCGGTTCGTCGGCCAACACTACGTCGGGATGGTTTATCAGTGCGCGAGCCACGGCCACTCGCTGTGCTTCGCCGCCCGATAGTTCGGAGGGTTTGTGGCTGGCGCGTTCGGCTAAGCCCATGAAGTTGAGCAGGCTCATGGCTTCTTCGTGCAGCTCGCGTTTTGGCCGGCGTGCTATGAGTCCGGGTATCATGACGTTTTCGAGGGCGGTGAATTCGGGCAGCAGTTGGTGGAACTGGAAGATGAAGCCCAGGTGCTGGTTGCGAAACCTTGCCAGCTTGTTGCTGCCCATCTCGAGCACGTTGGTGCCGCCAATGCTGAGGCTTCCGCTGTCGGGGCGCCACAGGGTTCCTATGACTTGCAGGAGTGTGGTCTTTCCGGCTCCGCTGGGGCCCACGATGCTCACCACCTTGTGGGCTTCGATGTGGAGGTCGATGCCCTTGAGCACTTCGAGTTTTCCGAACGATTTATGTATGTTGTGCAGTTCTATCATGTGTAGCTTATATAATATTATGGTGTGTTCGCGGTTGCTTTTGTTATCTCACTTTGACGGGCACGCCGCTTCGTGCGGAAGTGGATGTGAGCGAGCCTGTATATTGGTTTGGGAACACTATCATCAGGTTTCGGGTGGAAAAGTATCGTTCCATCTGGTCGGGCATGCGCTCCATGTATTTGTGGTAGGAGAGGGTGTCGTGGCGTGCCATGATGAAAATCATCAGGTGGTCCTGCCTTGTGCGGTGTACTATAGTGCTCAGGTCGTGCCAGGCATTGTATTCCACCCATTCTTCCACCCTGACGCTGGCTTGTTTTTTTTGCCAGTGTTGTTTGAGGGCCTCAAGGGTTTTCGTGTTGCCATAGATTTCCATGCGGCAGCCCAGTTGTTCGTTGAATTGTGCCACACGGTTGGCCCAGTGCTCGAATCCTTGCTCAAACTCGGCTCTCCGGGGCACTAGCAGGTGGATGCGACGCACGGTGTTGAGCGGTAGTATTTGGCGATAGAGAATGATTTGCTGCTGCACGGCTGTGAGCAGGTCGTTGGTAATTTTTCCGTAGAATGTTTCGCCGATGCGTGCCTTCTGGTGCATGCCGATGAGCAGGTCGCTGGCCGAGGTTTCCATCATGGTGTGATAGATGCCGCTTGCCACGTTTACGGCCCATCGGTTATAGGTGGTGAGGTTCACGTTTGCTGCGGCTGTGATTTTGGTGGCAGCTTCGAGTATTTTGCTGCCTTCTTGCCGTAGTTCGCTGTCGTTTTCAAGCACGATGTATATGGCCGAGAGTAGTGTCGACTTGCGCTGCGACCGCAGGGTGAGGGCAGCATTGACGAGTGGTGCCACGTTGTCGGGGTTCGACAGGGCTATGAGTATTTGCTCTTTCGTAGCGGTGGCGTTGCTTTCTGCGGCATGTCGTGTGTCCATGGCAATGCTCCGGGCTGTTCGCTCGGTGACGAACGAACTGATGATGCATGTGGCCAGGATGAGCAGCATGGTGGCATTGAGCACCACGTCGCTCAATAGCCGGTTGCCGTCGGGCAATATGATGCCGTAGCCCACCAGCACTACTGCCAATGTGGCAGCGGCGCGCGAGGTGGTGAGGCCAAACATGAGGTTGCGGTCGGCCACGGTCATGTGGTATGTTTTCTGGGTAACGAGTGTGGCCAGCCATTTGCCCGAGCAGGCCACTGCAACCATGATGGCGGCCAGGGGCAGCGTGTGTTGCCAGTCAAGGAAGGCTCTGACGTTGATAATCATTCCCACGCCGATGAGGAAGTAGGGGATAAAGATGCTGTTGCCTATGAATTCGATGTGGCTCATCAGAGGCGACGAGGGCGGAATGAGCCGGTTGAGCACGATGCCCACGAGGAAGGCTCCCAGAATGCCTTCGATTTCGACGAGTTCCATGAGGCTCGCTCCCAAAAAGACGAGGGCCAGCACGAAGATGTATTGCACCACTCCGTCGTCGTGGCGCTTAAAGAACCAGTGGCCCATGCGGGGAAAGAAAAAGATGATGCCTCCGCCAATGAGAAACACTTTGAGGATGAGCCATGCCCAGTACCAGCCCGAGACTTCTTGCTTGAATGTGCCGCCGATGACGGCCAGCACAAGCAGTGTGAGCACATCGGCAATGATGGTGCCGCCCGTGGCTATGCTCACGCTTTGTTGCCGCGAAAGGCCGTAGCGCAGCACGATGGGGTAGGATATGAGCGTGTGGGAGGCATACATGGCAGCCATTAGCACGGCCGCCGTAAGCGAAAAACCCCATCCCAGGTTGAAAAGCAACCCAATGCCGAAGGGGAAGGCAAAGCTCAGCAGGCCGAGCAGGGCGGTCTGGCTCTTCACCTTGCGAACGTCTTGCACGTTCATTTCGAGCGAAGCCAGAAACATGATGTAGTATATGCCCACCTTGCCGAAGAGCTTAAAGCTCTCGTCGTAGTCGAGCACGTGGAACCCGTGAGGTCCAATGCAGACTCCGGCCGCAATGAGCCCCACAAGCGAAGGAATGTGGAGCTTTCCCATAATCATCGGGGCAAAGAGAATGACGCCCAGAACGATGAAGAATATCCATGTAGGGTCGGTGATGGGGAACATGGAGAGGCAGGGTTGGCGATGAGTTTTTTTGTGTGCGTATCTCGGCTCAGGCAGGGCCTTAGTCGCTAATTATCACGGCAAAGGAACAAAAAAAATAGCGTTTCGTAGGTCGTATCGTGCAAAAAGTTATACTTTTGCACCGCTTTTGCGCGAAAAAGAAGCAAAAAGCGAGTTTTCGGAAACAAAGACATAACAAAACATACACGAATGAAAGTAGCAATAGTAGGCGCAAGCGGAGCTGTGGGGCAGGAGTTTCTTCGCATCCTTTCGGAGCGCCATTTCCCCATCGACGAACTTCTGTTGTTTGGTTCGTCGCGCAGTGCCGGCACCACCTATCAGTTTAATGGCAAAGACCACGTGGTGCGCCTTTTGCAGCATGGCGACGACTTTCGCGGTGTCGACGTGGCCTTCGTCTCGGCCGGCGGCGGCACATCGCAGGAATTTGCCGAGACCATCACAAAGCATGGCGCCGTGATGATCGACAATTCGAGCGCCTTCCGCATGGATGCCGACGTGCCACTGGTGGTGCCCGAGGTCAATCCCGAGGATGCCCTATGCCGTCCGCGCGGCATCATTGCCAACCCCAACTGCACCACCATCATGATGGTAGTGGCCCTCAAAGTCATCGAAGAGCTGAGCCACATTCGCCGCGTGCATATAGCTTCCTATCAGTCGGCAAGCGGTGCTGGAGCGGCAGCCATGGCCGAGCTCCACGAGCAATATCGCCAGGTGCTCGCCGGCGAGAAGGTGACCGTAGAGAAATTTCCCTATCAGCTGGCCTACAATGTCATTCCTCAGGTCGATGTCTTCACCGACAACGGATATACGAAAGAGGAAATGAAGATGTTTAACGAAACGCGCAAGATCATGCACTCCGACGTGGCAGTGAGCGCCATGTGTGTGCGTGTGCCCTCGCTCCGTTCCCACAGCGAGAGTATTTGGGTGGAAACCGAGCGCCCCATCGAGGTGGAAGAGGCGCGCCGTGCCTTTGCCGAGGGCCTGGGGCTCACGCTGATGGACAACCCCGACAAGCGCGAATATCCCATGCCCCTCTTCCTGGCCGGGAAAGACGACGTTTACGTGGGCCGCATACGCAAAGACCTGGCCAATCCCAACGGGCTGACCTTCTGGATTGTGAGCGACCAAATTCGGAAGGGAGCTGCGCTCAACGCCGTGCAGATTGCCGAATACCTTATCAAGGTGGGCAACATCAAGGCGTAGGCTAGGAAAATCAGCAAGGATGTCTGATAAAACTATGTGCCCGACAGAAGAAAGAGTTGGCCCGACAGTTTAAACTGTTGAGCCAACTCTTTCTTTTCAGGCACCGTCCTTTCGTGAAAAACTGCGGACCGTCTCGCCCCACATGCTTAAATATTGCAAAAAGGCCGCTTCAAACGCTAATATTACTGAAAAATTTTTCCTCCTCGCGTCAATTTGCCTAACTTCGCCCACGAAAGATAGTTAAAGCACGCCAATAGGCAGTGCACATGTATCACTAAAACTGAGAAACAACATGAAACACATGAAGAAAATACTCATGCTCGCGGTAGCAATGACCGCGATGCTCACTACCAGCTGTGTGAGCAAACAAAAGTATGCCGAGCTTCAAAGCAACTACGACCGCCTGCTCACCGAAAAGGGCGAGCTCAGCAACAGCCTGAGCGATGCCAAGATTAAAATCGCCGAATATACAAGCGAAAGCAAGAGTTTGGCAGCACGGCTGGCCGAGGAGCAGCAGCGCAACAAAGACCTTCAGGCGCAATATGCCAACCTGATGAAGTCGTACAACCGCAATGTGGAAAAAGGCCAGGTGAACATCTCCAAGCTCGTAGACGAAATCAACGCATCCAACAAATTCATCAAGCAACTCGTTGAGGCTAAGTCGAAGAGCGACTCGCTCAACCAGGCCCTTACCAACAAACTCACCCGTTCGCTCACCCGCGACGAGATGCAGGACGTCGATGTACAAGTGCTCAAGGGCGTGGTTTACATTTCGCTGGCCGACAACATGCTCTATAAGAGCGGTTCCTACGAAATAGGCCCCCGTGCAGGCGAAACCCTCTCGAAAATTGCCAAGATCATCACCGACTATAAGGACTACGAGGTGCTGGTAGAAGGCAACACCGACGATGTGCCCATCAGCCGCCCCAACATTCGCAACAACTGGGACCTCAGCGCCCTGAGAGCCTCGAGTGTGGTGCAGGAGCTGCAAACGCGCTATGGTGTAGACCCCAAGCGGCTCACAGCTGCCGGACGTGGGGAGTATAATCCCGTGGCCGCCAACGACAGCGAGCGGGGCAAGCAGCGCAACCGCCGCACACAAATCATCATTACGCCAAAGCTCGACCAGTTCATGGAGCTTATCGACCAGGCGCCGGCCGACCAATAATCGAGACTTAAGCCCCCCTGGCAGACATGGAAAAGACAACTCCCATCGGGTGGCAGCTCGGTGGGAGTTGCATCGTAATGGGCAACCCATAATAGGGATGAGCACTTTGCGAGGCGCTGCAAAAACCCTCGGAAACAAGCCTTGCGTGCATAAAAAGCCGCAGAATTTACCCTAAGTTCAGAAAAATGTCGTATTTTTGCGCGTTAATGAGAAGTGCGACCCTATGCAAGGCATAGCAAATCGCCCACGAAGAAAAATAAACCTATGAAGCAACATTATTCAGGTCTGTCCTGGTTAGCCCTCCTGCTGCTCGTGGCAGGCCTGGCATCGTGTAGTACAAGCAGCAGCGATGACTCCGAATATACGCAGGCAGCCTATGTGTCGAACGTGACCCTGGGTTCCCTTCGCTGCCTGCGCCATGCCACAACCGACAGCGGTGCAGACAGTCTCTATTATGCCTCAATCGTAGGCTCACTCTATCCCATGCACATCGACCAGACGGCAGGGCGCATTTACAACGCCGACTCCCTTCCCGTAGGCACCGATGCCCAAAAGGTGGTGTTTACAGACTTTTCATATGTAGGCGCCATAATGGCTATCAAGTCGCTCACAACCGGAAACGACACCACATTCGTACTGACCGACAGCACCGACTTTAGTGCACCGCGCACGGTGACAGTATATGCCTTTACGGAAGAAGGCTATGTGGAGCGCCCTTACAAAGTTGAAATCAACGTTCATCAGCAAAACGGCGAAGAATATGCTTGGCCCGTTGCCGCCACAGTGCCTGAGCTGGCAGCCCTTTCGAATGTGAAGGCTGCTCTTTGCGGTTCTACACTTGCCATTTTTGGAATGGAGGGCGCAGTGCCCGTGGTGCTTACTGCTCAAGCCACTTCGTCGCCAGAATGGATGCGTACGCCATTGGGTGCGACCGACATCAACGTAGAAAGCGTGGTGGCAATGGGAACACAATACTATGCGCTCAGCAGCAGCGGAAACTTGCAAACCTCGACCGACGCCGTCAATTGGACAGCAGCCACGGCTCCAGTCCCCTTTGAGGCGCTGGCAGTGGTCGGCAATCAAATGCTGGCAGTCTCGGAAGGAAAGCTCTATGCGTCTTCCGACGGAAGCACCTGGGAGGAACAGCCCCTTGACGAAGATGCCCCCCTACCTAACAGCCCGCTGGCTGTAGTGAGCCTGCCCTCACGCACCAACTCAAACTACACGTGTCTAGTCCTGGCAGGGCTCTCGGGGGGTGAGGCTGCAGTGTGGAAACGCGATGTAGACCAGAAAGGAATAAACATCTTTGATTGGAACTACCTGCCGCAAAACTCCGATGTGGCGAAGCCCTATCCTGTTTCGCTCGCCCATACCTCGCTCATAGCCTACGACGGCGAAGTGCGACTCTATGGTTTGAATGCCGAGGGAGGGCTGGAACAACCTTACGCGTCGAACGACTATGGACGCCAGTGGACACAGGCAAGCAACATGCTGCCGGTCCAAGCCGATGCTGCTAACAGCCTGAGTGTCTTGGTTGACGGCGAAAACTACATTTGGATATGTTGCGGCGGAAGCGGGCAAGTGTGGCGTGGACGTCCCTACAAAATGGGTTGGGACAACATGCCCGCCGTCTATAAGAAGCCCCGAAAATAATGAAGAAGCTTTCACACCATATAATATTAATATTATTTAGTTTTCTTCCCCTGCTGCCTGCTATGGCACAAGAAGATGCCGAGTATACCATGGAGATAGGTGGCGGTCTCGGCGGACTGTTTGGTGTGAACGATGCCAATACAAAACTTTTCGGTCAGCCTGGTTTTCAAGGCAGCGGCACCTTTCGCTACGTCATCAATCGCCGTTCAGCCGTGAAACTCTCGTTGGGATATGCCAGTCTTTCGGGAAACACCAAGAATGTGGACGATTTCATGCCCGCAGTGGTGGGGCAAGCAGGCTCAGACCGATTGCAATATGAGTTCAGCACCTCTCTCATCGATCTCAGCGCGCTCTACGAACTCCACTTCCTGCCCTATGGATATTATAAGGGCTATCAAGGCCTACATCGTCTCGTGCCCTATCTGCAGTTAGGACTGGGCGCTGTGTATTCAAGTAAAGGGAAAGCCTTTGCTCCTACCATACCCTTGGGCTTTGGCCTAAAATATCGCGTGGCTCCGCGCCTGAATCTGGGTTTTGAGTGGCGCATGCATTTCACTACGAGCGACAAACTCGAAGGGCTTGAGGCGCCACACGGCATCAAATCTCAAATGTTCAAAAACAAAGACCATTACAACGTGGCATTGTTTACACTCACCTATAGTTTCTCAGAAAAGTGTCCCACCTGCAATAAGGACGAATGGTGAGCAAATCATAACGAAAGCCAAAAGAATAAAACGAAGAATAGCGTCATGCCTAATTATAAAGACCTTCTCAATGCAGAGCGCATACCCCGTCACGTGGCCATTATCATGGATGGCAACGGCCGATGGGCAAAAGAGCGTGGGATGTCGCGCAGCTTAGGCCATCAGCAAGGAGTGGAAACTGTTCACAAGATAACAGAAGCCGCTTCGCAGCTCGGGATAAAGTACCTTACACTCTATGCATTCTCTACCGAGAACTGGAATCGGCCTACTGAAGAGGTGGAGGCCCTCATGTCGCTTATTCTAACCTCGCTCGAGGAAAGCCTCTACATGAAAAACAATGTGCGGTTGCGCATCATAGGTGATACGGCCCGTTTGCCCGAAACGGTGAGAAAGAGCATTGAACGATGTGTGGATCACACGGCCAAGAATACGGGACTGGTTCAGATCATTGCCTTGAGTTACTCGTCGAAGTGGGAAATTACCAATGCCGTTCAGCAAATCTGCAGGCGAGTGGAAAAAGGAGAACTTCGGCCAGCCGACGTAACCGAAGATGATATCGAAGCAGCCCTTTCCACCAACTTCATGCCCGACCCCGACCTGCTTATTCGCACCGGAGGTGAGCAGCGACTGAGTAACTATCTGTTGTGGCAATGTGCCTATTCAGAGTTCTATTTCTGCGACACCTATTGGCCCGACTTTGACGAAGAAGAATTTTATAAAGCAATTTACGACTTCCAACAGCGCGAGCGTCGCTACGGAAAAACCAGCGAACAAGTCTCCAAAGCCTAAACCCTAAGCCTGTCGGCTTTCCGATAGGATACACTATATAATAAAATGAATTCAAGATATATCAAGAAGATTCATCATTGGCTCGCAGTGGCCGCCATTATGCTCGCTTGTCTTCCTGTTGCCGCACAAAACGAAGAACCAGCGCCAACCGAGCAATTTGCCTACACCAACAAAGCCGCCAAATATGTGCTTGGTGGCATAAACATTGACGGTATTGCCGGGTACGACGAGGAATTTCTTCTGAACATCTCTAATCTCGTTATTGGCAATGTATATGAAGTGCCTGGAGTTGAGATAAGTGAAGCCATTCGAAACTATTGGCGTCGCGGATTGTGCTCAAACGTAGAGGTATGGTCCGACAGCATCATAGGCAATACCATATACTTGCATTTTCGCCTCACTTCGCAGCCCCAAATCTCGAGTATCACCTATACCGGAGTAAAGAAGTCGGAGCGTGAAGATATTGAGGCACGACTTGGAAACCTTCACGTTGGAAACCAAATAACTCCCGATATTGTAGACAGGGCCGAACGCATCATTAAGCGCTATTTCGAGGAAAAAGGATTCAAGAATGCAAGTGTTGATATCGTGCAGCGTGAAGATGTGACGGCCAACAACAAAGTGCTGGTTGACATCAACATTAATAAGAGCGAAAAAATCAAAGTTCATCGCATATATGTTTCAGGCGTAACGCCGAAAGAGGCTAAGAAACTGAAGTCCGCGATGAAAAAGACGCGCGAAAATACTTTCAAAAACTTTTTGCGTTCCAAGAAATTCATTCCCGAAAAATATGAAGAGGACAAAGGAAAGGTCATTGAACGCATGAACCAATGGGGATATCGCGATGCTCTCTTGTTGAAAGACAGCGTGGTAAACATTGACGATTCGCATGTAGACATATATCTCGACCTTTATGAAGGGCAGAAGTATTATATTCGAAACATCTCGTGGGTGGGAAATACAGTTTATCGCACCGAGGACCTAGACAAGGCGCTCAAGATGCAGAAGGGCGATGTTTATAACCAGACCTTGTTGCAGGAGCGTCTCACTTCCGACGAAGATGCTATCGGCAACTCTTATTATGACAACGGCTACGTGTTTTATCGTCTTACTCCCGTTGAGGTGAATGTAGTGGGCGATTCCGTAGATTTGGAAATGCGCATTGTAGAGGGCAAGCAGGCTACGTTCAATCGTGTTCGCATCACGGGAAACGACAGGGTGTATGAAGACGTAGTTCGCCGCGAACTCTATACAAAGCCTGGCGACCTGTTCAGCATGGAGTCTATCAAGCGCTCTGTGCGCGAGCTTTCCAATCTGAACCAGTTTGACCCTGAGGCTTTGGCGCGCGATCTCAACGATGGCATTAAGCCTGATAAGCGCAACGGAACTGTAGACATAACCTATCCGCTCACCACCAAGGGCGGCGACCAGGTGGAACTCTCTGCAGGATGGGGCCAGACGGGTATCGTAGGCCGCATTGGCCTGAAGTTTACAAACTTCTCCATGCGCAATCTCTTTGGGCGTGGAAACCGCCACTTTGGTTTCCTTCCTCAAGGCGACGGGCAAACTCTCTCCATAAGCGGACAAAGTAATGGCGACTACTACCAGCAGTATTCCATTCAGTTCCTTGACCCATGGTTCGGAGGAAAGCGCCCCAACCAGTTCTCGGTGTCGATGTATTATTCGAAGATGACCGACGTGGCTTCGGGCTACTACAACAACAATTACTACCAAAACTACTACAATTACCTTTACGGCACGGGAACTAGCAACTATTATAATTACACTAACTATTACGACCCCGACAAATACTATCAAACCTTCGGTTTCTCGGTAGCCTACGGTAAGCGCCTGCGCTGGCCCGACGACCACTTCCAGTTTGTGGCTGAATTGAGCTATACGCGATACATGCTGAAGTCATGGCAGTATTTCATAATATCCGACGGAAACTGCAATAATGTGAACCTCACACTTTCGCTGAGCCGCACTTCGATTGACCATCCTTTCTATCCGCGCAGCGGCTCCGAGTTTGGAATGTCTGTCACACTCACTCCACCCTATTCGCTTTGGGACGGGAAGGACTATAAGAACCTTGCCACGAACTACCAGAGTGCCAATTATCAGAAAGAAGCTCAGGAGAAATACCGCTGGATAGAGTACCACAAATGGAAATTCAGCCTGAAAACTTATACCGCCCTGACATCGGCAGTGAAGGCCCCGGTTTTGATGACGCGCACAGAGTTTGGACTACTGGGCTCCTACAACAAATACAACAAATCGCCGTTCGAGACCTACTATGTGGGTGGCGACGGAATGTCGGGCTACACATCGGGCTATGCCACCGAAACCATAGGACTGCGTGGATACGATAACGGTTCGTTGGCAGGCAATGCTACTCAGAATGCCTATGCATATAGCCGCATGACGCTTGAACTGCGCTATCCTCTCATGCTGGACCAAACCAGCATCTATGTCCTTGGCTTCCTCGAGGGCGGAAATGCATGGGCCAATGTCAAGAACTTTAATCCCTTTGACATGAAGCGCTCGGCAGGAGTGGGCGTACGAGTGCTTCTGCCTATGGTGGGACTCATGGGCATCGACTGGGCCTATGGCTTCCAGAAGCGCATAAACAATGTCAGTGCAGGAGGAAGTCAGTTCCACTTCATTATCGGACGCGAATTCTAACCCCAAGAAAATAATCAACCTATGAAAAAAACATTTCTTTCCACCGCTCTTCTGACCCTTATGGGGCTCAGTGTACAGGCTCAAAAGTTTGCCCTCGTCGACATGGAATACATCATGAGCAACATCCCTGCCTACGAGCAGGCCAATGAGCAGCTTAACCAGACTTCGCGCAAATGGCAAGCCGAAGTTGAGGCCATAGAAAACGAGGCCAAAACACTCTATAAAAACTATCAAGACGAAGCGCCTTTCCTCACGGCCGAGCAAAAAAAGGCTCGCGAGCAGGCCATCATCGATAAAGAAAAAGAGGCCACCGATTTGCGCAAAAAATATTTTGCCCCCCAGGGCGAACTCTATAAGAAGCGCATTTCGCTCATAGAGCCCATTCAAACCGATATATACAACGCTGTCAAGTCGATTGCTCAGTCCAAAAATTTCCAGCTCATCATCGACCGTGCATCCGACAGCGGAGTTATCTTTGCCTCGCCCAGCATCGACATTAGCAACGAAGTGCTCCAAAAGATGGGCTACACAGTGCGCTAACCGACCACCTTGTTTAGCAACGCCCGCAGCGTTAAAAAAAACTTACAAGCCTTGCCCCGTCGCTAAAATGTGTGAACAAGGCGGGGAGAAGTCAATTATTTGTGTTATTTTTGCGCCGACATTTTAATGCATAAACCAATAAACACTTATACACAATCATGACAAAGAAAATCTTAATGCTGGTGCTCCTCTTGGCACCCATGAGTCTGTTTGCACAGAAGTTTGCAACCTTCAACTATGGCGACGTAATGCAGTCGCTCCCTGGCTATCGTGCTGCCTATACTGAGCTTCAGGCCGTTTCGAAGCAATATGACGACAGCTTGGAAGAGATGGCTAAGGAATATCAGACCAAACTCGAAAAATATCGCAAGGAAATCACGGACGAAACCCTCCCTGTGATTCGTCAGCGTGCCGAGCAAGAGTTGCAGCAACTGCAGGAGCGTTTCCAGCAGGCTCAGCAAGACAATGCCAATGCCCTGTCGCAGCAGCAAAGTCAAAAGATGCAGCCCCTCGTACAGCGTGTACTCGATGCAGTAAATGCTCTGGCCACCGAGGGAGGCTACACCTACATTCTCGACCGCTCTGCCGCCCAGCAGGCCGGCATCTTCATCAACGAGAGCCTGAGCGAGGACGTAACCAAGAAAATTCAAGACAAACTTGGTGTGACTGCAGCCGACATACAGGCAGGTAAAGCCTTTGCCGCCCAGTTGCAGCAAGAAGCACAGCGCCAGCAACAACAGCAAGGTCAGCGCTAAGCTAAGCCGTCATTAGGCTAACGGAAAGTGAGTGGTGCCCACATGAATGCGCATGTCTCACTTTTCGTTTTTTTTATAACCTCACGCTATTCATAAGATGCTCAATATCTCCCATTCCCTGCGCATTCTATTTTGTGCGCTGCTGCTGTCGGCAAGTTCTGTCGGAGCCCAGAAGCCAATGCCCGCAGTTGGCTCCGATTTGCGCGCCGTACTGTCTTCGCGTCTCGACAGTTTGCTCATGTCCGACGTCTTTGAGCGTACGCAAGTGGCCATCAGCGTCTACGACCTCACCGACAGTTGCATGCTCTATGCGCACAATGAGCGTCAGCTCATGCGTCCGGCTTCGTGCCAGAAGATTATAACCGCCGTGGCCGCCCTCATGCGCCTCGGTGTGGGCTATGAGTATGTGACGCGACTCTACGTTGACGGCTCCATTTCCGACTCCGTGCTCATGGGCAGCGTTTGCGTGCGCGGAGGTTTCGACCCCCTTTTCGATGCTGATGACATGCAATCGTTCATGGCTACGCTGAAAGGTCTGGGCATAGACAGCATCAGCGGCAACGTACTGCTCGACGTCTCCATGAAGGACACTCTGCAGCTGGGCTGGGGATGGTGCTGGGACGATGAGGCCACTCCGCTCACTCCCTTGCTCTACAAAGGAAAAGATATCTTTGCTCCCACCTTTGCCGCCAGTCTTTCCGCCGCCGGCATTGGCCTTTCGGGCAATGTGCTCTTCGGAAGCCTGCCTGCCTCAGCCGCCGAAGTTAGTGTACGTAGTCATGGTTTAGAGCAGGTGCTCATACCGATGATGAAAGACAGCCACAACAACATGGCTGAATCCATGTTCTATCAATTGGCTGCTATTGGTGGGCAGCCCTATGCCGGCCGCAAGCAGGCTGCCAGCCAGATTAATAGCGTCATTGCCGAGATGGGTTTCGACCCCGACCACTATCAGGTGGCCGATGGCTCCGGACTGTCGCTCTACAACTATACTACGGCTCAGCTCCTGCTCGCCATGTTGCGCAAGGTCCACGCCGTGCCGAGTGCCTATTCATTGTTTCGGCTGAGCCTACCTCTTGCCGGAAGCGATGGCACTCTCAGCAGTCGTATGACCGCGGGCAGTGCCTATCTCAACGTGCGGGCCAAGACAGGCACCGTGGCTGGTGTGAGCAGTCTGGCTGGCTATTGCACGGCAGCCAACGGCCACGAACTCTGCTTCGTGATAATCAACAACGGGCTGCGAAGAGGCTCCACTGGGCGTGCCTTCCAAGATCGCGTGTGCCAGGCTCTCACGGCTCCGCTGGCCGTAGAGCAACCAGTCGAAGCTTCCCAAGGGTTGCCCGACTCGCCTCCGGAATTTCCTGGCGGCATGCAGGCGCTCATGGCTTTTGTGGGAAGCCACACGCAATATCCTGCCGAGGCCATGAAAAAAGGCATAGAGGGAAGCGTAGTAGTGAGATTTGTAGTAGAAACCGATGGTAGTGTGGGCAATGTGCAAGTGGCAAAAAGCCTTTCGCCCGATTGTGACAGCGAGGCCGTGCGTGTAGTCAAGTCGATGCCCCGTTTCAAACCGGCCATCAGGAATGGAGAGGCTGTGCCTGTGACTTGCAACGTCCCCTTCCGCTTTAAGATGGCGCCCCAATAGGCTATTTCCCTCATGCCCGAGGTGGTTTTTGCAGAGAGGCGACCCGACTGCAAACCAAAGCGGCGACGGTTGAAACTGTCGGCCCGGTAGTTTAAAGAGTTGGCTCAACTGTTCGAACAGTCGAGCCAACTCTTTTTTCTCTCTAAAGCAGACTCCTTGCTGTCGGCACAAACAAGAAGAGGATGTGCCCGATAGGACTCATCCTCTTCTCGTTTCTTTGCTTTCAGAAAGGCCTTGCCGTGTGTTTATTCGCCCGGGGAAATAGCGCCCGAGGGGCAAACGTCGGCGCAAGTGCCGCAATCTACGCAAACTTCGGGGTCAATCTTGTAGATTTCGCCCTCGCTGATAGCGCCCGAGGGGCATTCGTCGATGCAAGTGCCACAGGCAATGCAGTCGTTACTGATTACGTAAGCCATTTTTCTTCTTTTTAAATTGTTAATGTGTAATGTTCGTCTGTTTCGTAATTGCAAAAGTAGCTAAAGTTTTCATATTTCAAAGCAAAAAGCCTAAAAAAATGCATTCCGCCACCTTTCTTCTACAATAAAACGCACTTTTCTTAGTTATTTATGTAGTGATGAAAATCAAAATCAGCCTCATTCTTTTCGCTCTCCTGTGTTGCTTGCCCACCATGTTGCAGGCGCAGGAGCGAAAGGTGCAGCACAAACCGTTCATTGATACGCGCGTGTTGCACTATGGCTTTTTCGTGGGCATTCACGACCAGGGGCTCTCGATCGAAAACAACGGATTTATCGACGAAGCCACCGGTCGGCAGTGGACCGTGGAGAACGACCAGCCAAACTACGGCTTCCACGTGGGAGTGTTGGGGGAGTTGAAACTTACCAACCATTTGGCCTTGCGTGCCATCCCCTCGCTCTATTTCGGGTCGAAGCATCTGAAATTTTTCGACCAGTCAACGGGCGAGACACAGTCGCAGGACATGAAGTCGACCTACATAGCCTTGCCCCTAAACCTGAAAATATCAGCCCCGCGCTGGAACAACTATCGTCCCTACGTGGTGGCCGGCATCAACCCCACCTATGACCTGACGGCCCACAAACACTCACTGCTTCGGGCCAAACCTTTCTGCATGATGGCTGAAGTGGGATTAGGGTGCGACTTCTACCTGCCCTTCTTCAAGCTCATTCCAGAGCTCAAGTTCAGTTTCGGGCTTGGTAACCTGCTCAACAAGAAGCGCACCGACCTGGCCGACGACAACACCGACATCATCTATACCCGCAGCGTGAACCGCATCACGCCCAACATGGTATCGCTCGTGCTCTATTTTGAGTAGGGGCGATATTATTTTTTTGCTAATTTGAGGCAGTCTGCGTTTTTCTTTGTAATTTTGGCGCGCGAAAAAACCTAAACTTTATAAACAATGAAAATTCAAGAAGTAAAAGCTCGTGAAATCCTCGATTCAAGAGGTAATCCTACAGTAGAAGTCGACGTAATCCTCGAGAATGGCGTGCTTGGCCGCGCTGCCGTTCCCTCGGGCGCCTCGACAGGCGAAAACGAAGCCCTTGAGCTCCGCGACGGCGACAAGAACCGCTACCTTGGCAAGGGTGTGCTCAAGGCCGTGGAGAACGTAAACAAGGTGATTGCCCCCGCACTTGCCGGACACTGCGTGCTCGACCAGCGTGGCATAGACCACCTTATGCTGAAGCTCGATGGCACTAAGACGAAGTCGAACCTCGGTGCCAATGCCATTCTCGGTGTGAGTCTGGCCGTAGCTCAGGCCGCAGCCAAGGCCCTCAACATTCCCCTCTATCGCTACATTGGCGGTACCAACACCTATACCCTGCCCGTTCCCATGATGAACATCATCAATGGCGGTGCACACTCTGACGCCCCCATTGCATTCCAGGAGTTCATGATTCGCCCCGTTGGCGCTGCCAGCTTCCGCGAAGGCATTCGCATGGGTGCCGAAGTGTTCCACGCCCTGCAGAAGGTGCTCAAGAAGCGCGGACTCAGCACGGCTGTGGGCGACGAAGGAGGCTTCGCTCCTGCGCTCAATGGCATTGAAGACGCTCTCGACTGCATCATCCAGGCCATCGAACTCGCAGGCTACAAGCCTGGCGACGACGTAACCATCGCCATGGACTGTGCTGCCAGCGAATTCTGCGTGAACGAAGGTGGCAAGTTCTTCTACGACTATAAGCAGCTGAAGAATGGTGCACAGAAAGATCCTAACGGCAAGAAGCTCAGCGTAGAAGAGCAGATTGAATTCCTCAAGACGCTCATCGACAAATATCCCATCGACTCTATCGAAGACGGAATGTCAGAAGAAGACTGGGAAGGCTGGCAAAAGCTCACCGCCGCAGTTGGCGATCGCTGCCAGCTCGTAGGCGACGACCTCTTCGTTACCAACGTAGAGTATCTGAGCCGCGGCATCAAGGAAAAGTGTGGCAACTCCATCCTCATCAAGGTAAACCAAATCGGTTCGCTCACCGAAACCCTCGACGCTATCGAAATGGCACATCGTGCTGGTTTCACCAGTGTGACCAGCCACCGCTCGGGCGAAACCGAAGACGTGACGATTGCCGACATTGCAGTAGCCACCAACAGCGGACAGATCAAAACCGGTTCTATGAGCCGCACCGACCGCTTGGCCAAGTACAACCAGTTGCTCCGCATCGAGGAGGAACTTGGCGATCTCGCTGTCTATGGCTCGGCCGTAAAGACAAAGCGCAAATAAGCGTCCAGTCGTAAATAAATTAAGCCCGCAGCAAGTTCTAAAGAGACTGCCGGGTGAAAATGTAAAAGAGAGATGCTTTCCTTATCGGGAGGCATCTCTCTTTTCAATATATATGTTGGTGGAGTCTAAGGCTCCTCAGCCGATGTAGAGGCAGGAGATTTGTTGATGTTAAACTGCCTGTGGTGTACTCCGTCCTCAAAACCTTTGGCATAGCCCTCTGCATAAGTCTCTTTATAGCGCTGTCGCTCGGTCTCGGTGGGGAAAGCACTGCTTTCGTCGTAACTGGCCCGTTCCTGCCCCAGTGCACCGTCGTCCATACCGTCAAGATATCCGTCTTCAAATCCGGCTTCATTGGCCGGTCGGGAATCTTTGCCCACGAGTGTGTCGGCCAGCGTGGTGCTTGCGGCCGTATCGGCCACGACGGGCATGGCTGTGGGATCGCCCAAAGTGTCGGGATGGGCTATCGGCAGGTTACTCTGATTGTCGTGCTGCTCGGAACGTGACAGACCTGAGCCGGCCCTTTTCAGGGCAGCCACAAGGCCCAGAATCGTTGCAACGGCAACAATGAGAAGAAGGATGCGAGTAGGTTTATTGAATTGCATGAATGGAAATAGTGTCGTGAATGTTGAAATTAAGGGCGCAGCCGGCGCTTGTCACTGGCATTAATGCGCAGAAAAATGAAGAGCAGCAGTGTGAATCCCCAGAGCGAGGACCCGCCATAGCTGAAGAAAGGCAGTGGAATGCCTATTACGGGAGTGAGACCAATGACCATGCCGATGTTTATGAACACATGGAAGAGCAGAATGCTCAGCACACAATAGCCATATACGCGGCCAAAAGTGGTGGTTTGGCGCTCGCTCAGGTAAATAAGCCGTAGGATGAGAGCCAAAAAAAGCAGCAATACGAGCGTTGAACCAAAAAAGCCCTGCTCCTCGCCCACGGTGCAGAATATGAAGTCTGTGTCCTGTTCGGGAACGTACTTAAGCTTAGTCTGAGTGCCGTTCATAAATCCCTTGCCGCTCAGTCCGCCCGAACCAATGGCAATCTTGCTCTGGTTAACGTTGTATCCGGCCCCCGTCACGTTGGTGTCGACACCAAGGAGCACGTTGATGCGCTCCGTCTGATGAGTGTCGAGCACATGGTTGAGCGCATAGTCGGAAATATAAAGGAACACCACGGAACCGATGGCGAATATGGCAATGTAGAAGTAGTTGTTGATGCGATCGCCCAGGCCTTTCCAAATAAGATACCCCACCAGCACGACGATCACTCCTACTTGTAGCCAGGCTATGTCGAAGGGAATGATATATGCCGACACGGCATAGGCCGCTGCCATGGCTATAAGCCCGCCAATGCCTATGCTCCACGTTAGTTCGTCCTTGGGGCAATATACCCGGAGCATGCCCACCACAAATATCCAGATGATGCTGAGCACGCTGACCTCGCCAATCATCGACAGCGTGGAGGGAAGGGGGTCGTGGGCAAATCGGATTCCCACTACAAAGTATACCACGGCCGCCACTGCCGTGAAGAGAATGGAACCGGGCATTCCCTCGCGGTAGAACATCAGGAATAGGGCCAGATAGACCAGCGCCGAACCCGTTTCGCGCTGCATTACGATGAGCAACATGGGAAGCACGACAATGGCCAAGGCTTTCAGAAAGTCGGAGCGCTTTTCGAGCGAAAATCCGTATTGGTTGCACACCTTTGCCACAGCCAGTGCGGTGATGCACTTTGCGAACTCGGCTGGCTGCAGGCTGACGGCTCCCAGATCAATCCATGAGTATGAACCCTTGTGGTTCGAGGCGATGAAAGGCGTGATGAGCAGAAGGAGCATCATGCCCACATAGGCAGGCATGGCGAGCATGTCGAAAAACTTGTCGTCAATCAAGAGAATGCACAGGCCCAGCCCGCATGCACAGAGCATCCAAACGAGCTGTTTGCCTGAGCGACTGCTCCAGTCCAGAAAGTTGGTGTCGCCAAATTCGTGGGTGGCGCCACACACGCTGAGCCACCCCAGAAACAACAGTGCCACGAAAAGAACAATAACAATCCAGTCGGCCGAAAAAGTGAATCCACTCTTTCGCTTTCTGTTCGGGTTGCTAATGCTAGATGCGTTATAGCTCATTCTGGTTGTCTGAATCGTTTTTAGCGTTTGTAGTCGCCATACCTGATATGTCGCGACTGGAACTTGCTGGCTTTTGCCTCCGATGCGCCCGACAGCTTCCCGTTGAGATATTGCTCAATGATGAGCGCGCCGAGAGGAACTCCGAAGTCGGCTCCAAAGCCTCCATTTTCTATATATACGGCTACAGCAATTTTGGGGTCGTTCATGGGGGCAAATCCCATGAAAGCTGAATGGTCGTGTCCGCGGTTTTGGGCTGTTCCCGTCTTGCCACACACTTCGAGCCCAGGAATGTTGGCACCCTTGCATGTGCCGTGGGTTACGGCGCGCCGCATGCCGTCGACAATATATTGATAGTAGCGTCGGTCAACAAGTGTGCGTTTTTGTTCCTTATACATGGGGTCAATCTGTCCGCCTTTGATGCTTTGCACTACATGGGGAATGTAGTAGTGTCCGCGGTTGGCAATGGTGGCTGCCAGGTTGGCTATTTGAAGTGGGGTGGCCGTTACTTCGCCCTGCCCAATGGATATGGAGATAACGGTGAGTGCGTTCCACGACTTTTTGTATGCCTTGTCGTAGTAGTCGGCGTTGGGAATCATTCCGCGTTTTTCTCCTGGCAGGTCTATTCCCAGTTTGTATCCGTAACCCATGGCCACAAGGTGGTCTTTCCATCGGGTCATGGCCTGCTGATTGTTTTTGTAGAGGCTTCGATTGGAAAACATGCGGTATAGGTTCCAACAGAAGTAGGCGTTGCATGATGTGCCGAGAGCGGGCACCAGTGCAATGGGCGATGCGTGGCCGTGGCACCCCACGTGCAGCCCCTTGAAGTTGAAGCCATGTGAACACCCAAAGGTGGTGCCGGGATTGATGATGCCCTCTTGCAGCCCAATGAGTCCTTGGGTGGGTTTGAAGGTGGAGCCTGGGGGATAGGTTCCCATGATTGCTCGGTTGAGCAGTGGCTTCATTGGGTCGTTGCTCAGTGCTTGGTGCATTTTACCCCGGTCGCGGCCTGTCATCATTTTGGGGTCGTAGGTGGGGGATGAGGCCATGCAGAGCACTTCTCCTGTGGCTGGCTCAATGGCCACGATGGCTCCCAGTTTGCCTTCAAGCAGTCTTTCGGCCAATTGTTGCAGTTCCAGGTCGATGCCAAGGGTCAGGTTTTTGCCTGGCACGGGGTCTTTGTCGTATTTCCCGTCCATGTATTTTCCTTGTGTGCGGCCTCTCACGTCGCGCAGTAGGATGTGCATGCCTTTTTCGCCACGCAGTTCTTTTTCATAGGATCGTTCCACGCCCAGTTTGCCTATGTAGTCGCCGCTACGATAGTAGTCGTCTTCCTCTATGTCGCGGCGGTTAACCTCGCCCACGTCGCCCAGCAGGTGGGCACAGCTTTGGGCTTCATAACGTCTGACGGTGCGTTTCTCTACGGAGAATCCCTTGAAGCGGAATAGTTTTTCGCGAAAGAGCGAAAACTCTTCGGCGGGAATCTGGCTCATAAAGAGTTGGGGCGTGTAGCGCGAATAGCCGTAGTTTTTCTTCGAATCCTTTATTTCGGCCATTCGGGCTATGTATTCTTCTTTGCTGATGCCCACGGTTTGGCAGAAGTCGAGGGTGTCTATGCCCAGTTGGTCGTTCATGGTAACCATGATGTTGTAGGAGGGCTCGTTGAAGACGAGCAGGCGTCCTTTGCGGTCGGTGATGAGTCCGCGGGCCGGATACTGAATGTCCTTGCGGAAGGCGTTCGAGTCGGCGTTCTTCTTGTAATCGTCGCTCATGAGTTGCAGCATGAAGAGCCGTGCCATGTAAATGAGGACGATTGCAATGGCAATGCCCGCGATGACGTATTTTCGGTTTTTGAACTGAACGGATGGCTTCATTTTCTGCTTTCTGTGTGACGTGCGCAATGTCTATTTCTTCTTGGTGCTCCTTATGACTTCGATTGATATGATGAAGAGCAGGCTGATAAAGGTGCTCGACGATATGCTGATGAGCAGGTGTTGCCAGTTAAAGAAGGAGAATGCTTCGAGCAGGAAGTAGCACACTGTGTTGATGAGCGTTGCCAGGAAGGCAAAGCGCACGAAGGGGCCCCATTCCATTGAGCGTGCCGACGGTGTGAGTGTTTCGTTGTCTTCGTGGTCGTTGGGCAGGAAGGGCTTGAGCAGCGGTGGTATTGCCAGGCCTGTGAGGCACAGTGAGGCTGCCGTCATGCCTGGTGTGCTTGAGAAGAGGTCGATGACGAGGCCCATGGCGAAGCCTAAGACTATGTAAACCCAGCGTTTTGTGGTGGTGGGCAGAATGATCAGGAAGAACACATAGGGCATGGGGGTGGCGTAGCCCATGAAGTGGAGGTGGTTGAACACCAATCCTTGGAGCAGTATGAGCAGTATGAACCACCCTATGTGTGCAAACGAGAGTTTTATCATGACGGAGAGGATGGGGGATTAGTTGCCTGTGGTGGTGTTTTCGTTGGCTGCAGCTTGTGAGTTGAGGCTGTCGAGCTCGGGTTTATAGTCTGAGGTGATGACGAGCACGTCGCGCAGGTTGGCAAAGTCGGTGCCCAGGTCCACCTCGAGGCGGAAGGATTGTCCGTCGGGGGCGTTTTTGATTTCGCGTATGCGTCCCACGAATATTCCGGGTGGAAAGATGCCGCTGTATCCGCTCGTTTCCACCACTTCGCCTACCTTTATTTTGGCATATCGTGGTATGTCGTCTACATGGGCGTGCACTCGGCTTCCGCCATCCCATCCCAGGTAGCCGAAGTATCGCTGACCGCGCACTCTGCAGCTGATGCTCGATTTGCGGTTGACGACGGGTATGACGAGCGAATGGCGTGTGTTGGCAAGATAGACGATGCCTACCACGCCGCCGTTGCCTACCACGCCCATTTCGGGCTTAATGCCGTCGATGGAACCTTTGTTGATGACGATGTAGTTGTTGCGCTGCGGATTGTTGGTGTTGGTCACAACTTCGGCCTCAATGTGGTTGTATCCGTTAAGGGCTTCTGTCTGGTTGGAGTCAATGGGCGTGGAGCTCTGAAGGTTTTTTTCTATTTGGCTGCGCAGAAGTTGATTTTGCCGTTGCAACACGTAGTTTTCCTCGGTGAGGCGTTTGTTCACTTGCCTGAGCTTGATGAAAGTCTCCACGTCGGCCTCGGCTTTTTCGATGATGGCTACAGTGTTGTTGGCTGCCGTAAACCATACGCTGCCGTGGTAGCTGTTGAAGCGGAATAGTAGGGTGAGGCTCACGGCCTCGAGGGCTATGAAGACGAGGAGGTAGCTGTAACGCTTAATAAACTCGAGGAGGTCTTGCATGTGAGGTGTGTGCCGTTTGGCAGGGGGTGTTTCTGAAAAGTTGGGCATAGGCGTTTGGCCTATGCCCATGGAAATGGCTAATGGTTTTGCGCGTTTTGTTAGGGGAGTCTATCGCAGCAAGTAGGGGCGAGACTCGGCATGTTGCAGCGCAATGCCCGTTCCTTTTGCCACGCAGAGAAGCGGGTCGTCGGCCACGTGGAAGGGGATTTTTATTTTCGAAGAGAGGCGTCGGTCCAGTCCTCGAAGCAGGGCTCCCCCGCCTGTGAGCCAGATGCCGTTTTTCACGATGTCGGCATAGAGTTCGGGGGGAGTGCTCTCGAGTGCGTTGAGCACTGCCGACTCTATTTTGGCCACCGACTTTTCGATGCAGTTGGCTATTTCCTGATAGCACACGGGCACTCTCATGGGCAGGGCCGTTATCTTGTTGGGACCGTCCACAATGTAGTTTTCGGGCGCTTCGCTGCCCAGGTCGGTGAGTGCCGAGCCTACGCTGATTTTAATGCGCTCGGCCATGCGCTCGCTCACTTTAACGTTGTGTTGCGTGCTCATGTATTGCTGAATGTCGGCCGTGAAGTCGTCGCCTGCCATTTTGATGCTGTTGTTCGACACGATGCCGCCCAGCGAAATCACGGCTATCTCGGTGGTTCCTCCGCCTATGTCGACAATCATGTTGCCCTCGGGGGCTTCTACGTCGAGGCCTATGCCTATGGCTGCTGCCATGGGCTCGAAGATGAGGAACACGTCGCGCCCGCCGGCATGTTCGGCCGAGTCGCGCACGGCGCGCAGCTCTACTTCAGTGCTGCCGCTGGGTACGCCGATAACCATGCGGATGCTGGGCGAGAAGATGTGGCGGCTGTTGTCGGACATCTTGATGAGGCCGCGCATCATTTGTTCGCAAGCGTTGAAGTCGGCTATCACGCCATCGCGCAGGGGGCGGATGACGCGAATTTTGTTGTTGGTCTTTTCATACATCAACTTGGCCTGATTGCCCACGGCTATTGTGCGGTCGGTCTGCGTGTCGAGCGCCACTACTGAGGGCTCGTTGACGGTTATCTCGCCGTTGCGCATGATGACGGTGTTGGCTGTGCCGAGGTCGATGGCTAATTCTTGTGTGAATGAAAACAGATTAGAGAAAAATCCCATGTCTATCAGTCGTTTTATGTGTTATTTTTTCGTATGGAAAGGGCGGCCCTCTTGTTGTGTTATGCTCGTGCGGGCGCAAAATCGTTGCAAATTTAAGCAATAACTTTTCATATATAAAATAAATGGAGTGGTTTTCTGATTTTTTTTGATGGGCCGGAGGGTGGTGCCTGTCAGTTTCAGGAGTTCTACAAGTAGCTTTTTGCAGAGTTGGCTTGATAGTTTTGCGAGTTGGCTCAACTTTTCTGCGTGTTGGCTCGGTAGTTTGATGTCTCTGGGTTTTGTGTCAGCGACTCTTTTGCAATCCAAAATTGATGCAAAAAGAAGGACCAAAGACCTCAAAATGAATTTTTTTTGTATCGGAGTTGCTTGTTTTTGAAAAAGGTTGTACTTTTGCACTGTTGAAAGTGGGGGGCCTCGAGTTCCTCACTTGTTTGTTTAATAAAACTTGTTTGTTCAACTTTAAGCAACGAATGATAGACAAGCAACTTGTAAAAAACTTGGTCGATGCCTGGCTCGAGGGCAAGGAATACTTCCTGACCGACCTGACCATCAGTAGCGACAACCGCATCGTGGTAGAGATTGACCACAAAGACGGTGTGTGGATTGAAGATTGTGTAGACCTTAGCCGCAGCATTGAAGATGGTCTCAACCGCGACGAGGAAGACTTTGAGCTCGAAGTGGGCTCGGCCGGCATAGGACAGCCTTTCAAGGTGCTCCGCCAATATGAGAACCATGTGGGCGAGCAAGTCGAGGTCGTCACATCTCAGGGCAAGAAACTTCGCGGCATGCTGGCATCGGCCGGTCCCGAGGCTTTCGAACTCACGGTGCAGGAAAAAGTGAAAAACGAGGGCGACAAACGCCCGCACATGGAAGATCGCACCCTCACGTTTGCCTACGGCGACGTGAAAAGTGTGAAATACGTAATCGATTTCAAATAACAAAAAATAAATAACCGAAAATTGAAAATTGAACAGCGCTCTGCGAGCCGTCAGTTTTCAATTTTTCGATAAGAAACGACATGGCAACTAAAAAACAACAAGGCCCCAGTCTCATCGAAACCTTTGCAGAGTTCAAGGAGACTAAGAACATCGACCGCACCACGCTCGTGGGCGTACTCGAAGAGAGCTTCCGCAACGTCATTGCCAAAATGTTTGGTTCGGATGCCAACTTCGACGTGATTGTGAACCCCGACAAGGGCGACCTCGAAATCTACCGCAACCGCGAAATCGTGGAAGACGGCGCCGTGACCGACGAAAACACTCAGATTTCGCTGAGCGAAGCCCAGAAAATAGAGCCCGACTACGAAGTGGGCGAAGACGCTACCGAGAAAATCGACTTCATGTCGTTTGGCCGCCGTGCCATTCTCGTGCTGCGTCAGACACTGGCCAGCAAAATACTGGAACTCGAGCACGATTCGCTCTACAACAAATATAAAGACCGTGTGGGCGAACTCATCAGCGGCGAAGTGTATCAGACGTGGAAACACGAAACCCTGCTCATGGACGACGAAGACAACGAGCTCCTGCTGCCCAAAAACCAGCAGATACCCCGCGACTTCTTCCACAAGGGCGACAACGTGCGCGCTGTCATCGACCGCGTGGACAACAGCAACGGCGCTCCCAAGATCTATCTCTCGCGCACGTCGAACGACTTCCTGCTGCGCCTCTTGGAACTCGAAATTCCCGAAATCAATGACGGCCTCATTTCGGTCAAGGCCATCGCCCGCATACCCGGCGAGCGTGCCAAGATAGCCGTAACGTCCTATGACGACCGCATAGATCCCGTGGGAGCCTGCGTGGGCATAAAAGGCAGCCGCATACATGGCATCGTGCGCGAGCTACGCAACGAAAACATCGACGTCATCAACTGGACGGCCAACCCCACACTCTTCATACAACGCGCACTGGCTCCGGCCCACGTGCTCGAAATGAATGTGGACGAAGAGAAGCGTCGCGCCGAAGTATACCTGAGCAAGAGCGAAGTGTCGCTGGCCATCGGAAAGGGCGGGCTCAACATTAAGCTGGCCTCAAAGCTCACAGGCTACACCATCGACGTCTTCCGCCTCGACCCCGAAGAAAGCTCAGAAGACATTTATCTCGACGAATTCAGCGACGAAATAGACCAATGGGTAATCGAAGCCATCAAGGGCCTGGGCCTGAGCACCGCCCTCGACGTGCTCAAGACACCGCGCGACGTGCTGGTTGAAAAAGCCGACCTCGAAGAAGATACCGTGGACTACGTGCTCAAAGTACTCAAAGCCGAATTCGAAGACGTTTAAGCACCCGTCCCACGTGCAAATATCTACCATCCTCGTGGCCGCTTTCAGGGCCGATGGTCCTTCAGACGCCGCCACCCGAATAAACAAACATACAAACACCCTAAGAAAACTTCATTCGTCCCCTAAGGCACCTAAAACATAAAGAATGTCAGTAAGATTAAGTAAAGTAATCAAGGAATTCAACGTAGGATTGCAAACCGTCGTAGATTTTCTCACCGCGAAAGGCTTCTCGGTGAAGGGCACGCCAGCCGAAAAAATCGACGATGAGCAATACGACATGCTCAAAGAAGAGTTTGGCGACGACAAAAGCCTCAAGAGCGAAGCCGAACAATTGTTCCAGGCCCGCCAGAAGGAGAAGCAAAAGGCCAAGAAGGAGGAAAAAGAAGCTCCCGAGGTCATCGAAACCGTGGTGCCCGAAGAAATGCGCCCCCAAATTGTGACCAAAGGCCGAATAGACCTCGATGCCCTGAAGGTCCCAGCTCACGAAGAGGTCCCGGCCGAGCCGGAGCCCGAAGAGCCCAGACAGGCAGCAACTCCAGAGGCCGAACCCGCCGCTCAACCCGAAGCCACACCCGCCGAAGAGGCTCCGAACCCCGCAGCGGCAGAGAAGGTCGAGGCCGAGCCCGCCGCCGAAACACCAGTAGCCGCCAAGCCCAAGAAGCAAAAGCTGTCGGTAGAAGATCGCGCCCGCCAAATAGGCGAAGAAGAAGACGGCGTGTTCAAACTAAAGTCGCAACCCGACCTCGCAGGCCCCCGTGTGCTCGGCTCTATCGACTTGTCGACCATCAATTCTTCGATGCGCCCCAAAAAGAAATCGAAAGAGGAGCTCAGAAAAGAGCGCGAGGAGAAAGCCCGTCAGCAAGGTGCCGCGCCCAGCGGCGAACGCAAGAAGCGCAACCGCATAGGCAAGGAGCGCATTGACGTGAATGCAGCCTCCGTACAAGCCGAGAGCGCCTCGCGCCAGCAAGGCAATAACAGCGGAAGCGGTTCGGCCGGCGGAAAGAAAAAGAAGAAAGGCAACAAACCCGCCCCCGTGCTGCGCCCCGAAGCCAGCGAAGAAGATGTGGCCAAGCAGGTGCGCGAAACTTTGGCCCGACTGACCAACAAGTCGAAAACCTCGAAGGGAGCCAAGTATCGCAAAGAAAAGCGCGAGCAAGTGCGCCAACAACAAGAGGAGCAAATGCTCGAAGCCAAGGCCGAGAGCAAAATCCTCAAGCTCACAGAATTCGTGACGGCCAACGAACTGGCAACCATGATGGATGTGCCCGTGACAAAAGTAATCGGAACCTGCATGAGCATTGGCATCATGGTGAGCATCAACCAACGCCTCGATGCCGAAACCATCGACATCGTGGCCGATGAATTCGGATTCAAGACCGAATACATCAGCGCCGAAGTGTCGGAAGCCGTCGCCGAGGAGGAAGACAACGAAGAAGACCTCCAGTTGCGCGCCCCCATCGTCACTGTCATGGGACACGTCGACCACGGAAAAACTTCACTGCTCGACTACATTCGCAAGTCGAACGTCATAGCCGGCGAGGCAGGCGGCATCACCCAGCACATCGGAGCCTACAATGTGAAGCTCGAAGACGGCCGCCACATCACCTTCCTCGACACCCCTGGCCACGAAGCCTTTACCGCCATGCGTGCCCGTGGAGCCCAAGTGACCGACATAGCCATCATCATCATTGCCTCCGACGACGACATCATGCCGCAAACCAAGGAGGCAATCAATCACGCCGTGGCTGCCAACGTGCCCATCGTCTTCGCCATCAACAAAATTGACAAGCCCGGAGCCAATCCCGACAAAATCAAGGAAGGACTTGCGCAGATGAACTTTCTCGTAGAGGAGTGGGGCGGAAAATATCAGAGCCAAGACATCAGTGCAAAGAAAGGCATCGGTGTCGACGAACTGCTTGAGAAGGTGTTGCTCGAAGCCGACATGCTCGAGCTCAAGGCCAATCCCAACCGCCGTGCCACCGGCACTGTCATCGAGTCGTCGCTCGACAAGGGCCGCGGCTATGTGGCTACCATCCTCGTAAGCAACGGAACACTCCATCAAGGCGATATCATCCTTGCCGGCACAAACTACGGTCGTGTCAAAGCCCTTTTCAATGAGCGTAACCACCGCATCAACGACGTAGGCCCCTCGCAGGCCGCCACCATACTCGGTTTCAACGGAGCACCCCAGGCCGGCGACACATTCCATGTCATGGAAACGGAGCAGGAAGCCCGCGAAATTGCCACCAAGCGCGAGCAATTGCAGCGTGAGCAGAACCTGCGCACCACCAAGATGCTTACACTCGACGAAGTGGGCCGCCGCATCAAACTCGGTTCGTTCCAAGAGCTCAACATCATCGTCAAGGGCGATGTTGACGGTTCGGTAGAGGCACTAAGCGACTCGTTCATCAAACTCTCCACAGAAAAGATTGCTGTTAATGTAATCCATAAAGGTGTGGGCCAAATTTCCGAAAACGATGTAACCTTGGCCGCTGCTTCACAGGCCGTCATCGTGGGCTTCCAAGTGCGCCCCTCACAGGCAGCCCGCCGCCAAGCTGAGCGCGACGGAGTTGACATTCGCCTATACAGCGTCATATACGATGCCATTGAAGAGGTGAAGCAGGCCATGGAAGGTATGCTCGAACCCGTTATCAAAGAAGAAGTCACAGCCACCGTAGAAGTGCGCCAGGTTTACCGCATCACCAAGGTCGGCCTCGTGGCCGGAGCCTACGTGGTCGACGGAAAAGTGTCGCGCACCGACAAGGCCCGCCTCATTCGCGACGGCATTGTCATCTTCACCGGCAGCATCAATGCCCTGAAGCGTTTCAAGGACGACGTGAAAGAAGTGACAACCAACTTCGAGTGCGGTATCAGTCTCACCAACTGCAACGACATTAAGGAGGGCGACATCATCGAAACCTACAAGGAGGTTGAGGTGAAGCAAAAACTCTAAAAGCAGAAAGAAAGGGTGGCAATGCGGCATCGCCGGCTCTTCCAACTTAGGAGCATAGGGGGCGCACATTGCCACTCTTTTAAATATATTCAGTTGAAATGTATATAGACATTTTTATAATAGTAGTGGCCTTGTGGGCCATCATTAACGGCTGGCGCAACGGTTTCTTTAAAGAACTGGTGTCGGGAATTGGCTGGCTCGTAGGCCTGGCCATCGCTGCCACCTGCTACAGCTACCTGGGCGAATATCTGGTGATGAAGGGGTCAGAGGCAAACATCGTGACCAACATAGTGGCTTTCTTCATCCTCTGGATACTTGTGCCCATCGTGCTCGGCCTGGTAGCCACGATCCTCACCTCTGCGCTAAACGGCCTTCAATTGGGCCTGCCCAATAGTTTGCTGGGCGCAGCTGTGAGCCTGCTAAAATATGCCATTCTCATCAGTTGTGTGCTCAACGTGATGAGTGCCTTGCACATACTCAACGAGTCGCGTACCGAAGGCTCAAAGCTCTTTGAACCGACCAAAGCCATGGTGGGTGTGCTCTTCAATTCCTTTGGTCAGCCCAATGAGCAAGATAGTAAGAAGACTTCAGAAAAACTTCCGGCCGATTTTCAGCCGGGCGATACCCTGTGGGTCGACATGCATAAATCCCAGGAGAAATGAGCAGCGGAAACGATTTTGTGCGCGGCTTGGCCGAGAAGAAATATGAGTATGGTTTTACTACTGACGTAGAGACCGAAATCATTGAGCGAGGCCTGAATGAGGACGTCATTCGGCAAATTTCGCAGCGCAAGGACGAGCCTGAGTGGTTGCTTGAATTCCGTCTGAAAGCCTATCGCTATTGGCTCACGTTGGAGCAGCCGTCGTGGGCCCATGTGCATTTGCCAGCCATCGACTATCAGGCTATATCCTATTATGCCGACCCCACACGGAAGAAGACCGGCTCAACAGAACTCGACCCGGAGTTGATGAAGACTTTCGACAAACTTGGCATCCCCCTTGAAGAGCGTATGGCGCTCAGCGGCGTTGCTGTCGATGCCGTTATGGATTCGGTTTCGGTGAAGACCACCTTTAAGGAAAAGCTTCAGGAGAAAGGCATCATTTTCAGCAGCATCAGCGAGGCTGTGCGCGAAAATCCCGAACTGGTGCGCAAATACCTGGGAAGTGTGGTGCCCTATCGCGACAATTATTTTGCTGCGCTCAACAGTGCTGTGTTTTCCGACGGCTCCTTCGTCTATATCCCCAAGGGTGTGCGCTGCCCCATGGAACTTTCCACATACTTTCGCATCAATGCCCGAAATACGGGCCAGTTTGAGCGCACCCTCATCGTGTGCGACGATGGAGGCTACGTGAGTTATCTTGAGGGTTGCACGGCTCCCATGCGCGATGAAAACCAACTGCATGCCGCCATCGTTGAAATTGTGGTGAACAAAGACGCAGAGGTGAAGTATAGCACCGTTCAGAACTGGTATCCAGGCGACAGCGAAGGTCGTGGCGGAGTATATAATCTCGTCACCAAGCGCGGGCAGCTTCGCGGTGCCAATTCAAAATTGTCGTGGACACAGGTGGAAACCGGTAGCGCCATCACCTGGAAGTATCCCTCATGCGTTCTCATGGGCGAAGGCTCGCAGGCCGAATTCTACAGTGTGGCCGTGACCAACAACTATCAGGAGGCCGACACGGGCACAAAGATGATACACGTGGGAGCCAACACCCGCTCCACCATCATTTCGAAGGGCATTTCGGCAGGCAAGAGCCAAAACAGCTATCGCGGCCTTGTGAAAGTGGGCTCAAAGGCTGCCGGGGCGCGCAATTACAGTTCGTGCGACTCCTTGCTTTTGGGCGATGAGTGCGGTGCCCATACGTTTCCTTATATCGACGTGCACCACAACGATTCCATAGTGGAACATGAGGCCACCACATCGAAGATTTCGGAGGAGCAACTCCTCTATTGCAACCAGCGCGGCATCCCCACCGAAGAGGCTGTGTCGCTTATCGTAGGCGGATATGCACGCGACGTAATCAACAAACTGCCCATGGAGTTTGCAGTTGAAGCGCAAAAGCTCCTGAGCGTTTCGCTTGAGGGCAGCGTGGGATAGCATCTTGCTATTGGTGCTTCAAAGTCCGTCCTAATCAAGTAACTTATCCTTATTTTCAATACTATGAAAAACCTTACGCTCTTAATTGCCTTTCTGTGTGGATTTGCGGCGGCTACTGCGCAGAAGGCCGACATTGTTCCGCTGCCGCAGCATATGCAAGGCCAGGGCGGTACTTTTGCCGTGGCAAACACGGCCCAGCTACTGTCGCAAATCGATTCAGTAGCCCTTAAGCTTTGGAGTCAGGGTCCCATAAGGCTGCATCGCGACATTTCGTTGCCCAACGAGGGCTACACCCTGCGCATCAGTGACCAGAAAATAGAAGTGGGCGCCCGCGAAAAAGCCGGCTACTTCTATGCCCTGCAAACGCTGCGCCAACTCGTGATGATGAATGCCGACGAATCGGGAGCGACGTGCTCGCTGCCCTGCCTCTTCGTGCGCGACTATCCCCAGTTCGACTATCGCGGACTCATGCTTGACTGCTCACGCCATTTCTTCACAAAGGAAGAGGTGAAGAAAGTGCTTCGCATGATGGCCTACTACAAACTAAACCGTTTTCATTGGCACCTTACCGATGACCAGGGCTGGCGCATCGAAATTCCCGAATATCCGCGCCTCACTCAGGTAGGCACGCAACGCGACTCGTCGTTCGTGAACCGCGGAGTGGGGTGGTTCTATGACGACACACCCTATGGCAAGGGCCTTTTCTACACCTTGGCAGACCTGCGCGAGGTGGTCGACTATGCCGCCAGCCTCAACATAGAAATCATTCCCGAAATCGACCTGCCGGGACACATGGTGGCGGCTATAGCCTCCTATCCCGAGTTTTCGTGCGATCCCAGCAAGAAATACTCCGTGCGCGTAGCAGCCGGAGTGTCGAAAGACGTGCTCAACGTAGGCGACGACCGCGTGATAGACTTCCTGAAATGTGTGCTTTCCCACGTGGCCGAGGTCTTTCCCGGCCCCTACATTCACCTTGGCGGCGACGAGTGTCCCACCGATGTGTGGAAAAACAATGCCGACTGCCAGCGGCGCATCGCCGAAAAGGGACTCAAGGGAGTAGACGAGCTGCAGTCGTGGCTCGTAGAAGAGCTCGGTTCTTTCCTCAAAGGAAAATACAACAAAAACATCATAGTTTGGGACGAACTCCTGGCCCACTGGAAAGCCGACAACGCCATTCGTCCCACTGTCATGTGCTGGCGTGGCCTCAACTACACCGCGCAGGCCGCCGAAAAGGGATTCTCCTGCATCAGTGTGCCCGTATATCCTTGCTATCTCGACCTTATTCAGATGCCCGAAGACATGGCTTTCGTCGAAGAACCCTATCAGGGAGGATACAGCGCCAAGGATGTGAACAGCCTGCCGTCTATCTATGCCGTCAACCCCATTGAGAAAATCAAGGGCGATGCTGCCCAATATTGTCTTGGGCCACAGGCCAACCTTTGGACCGAAACGTGTCGCACAGCCGAGCAGATGGAATATCAGCTCCTGCCGCGCGCCCTGGCCATAGCCGAAGTGGGATGGACAGCCCCCGAACAAAAGAATTGGGACGACTTCCGCCGCCGCCTCCAAACACAGGCTTCATTGCTCAGCCAGATGGGCTATGTCTATGCCCGCCACTACATAGACCCCACTCAAACCGTGGCCGAACAAGAGCGCAATGCCGTGGCCGCGCTGCTCCTTCAAAACAAGGCCGGGCAGGCAGGTTATGCCTCGCCCAGCGACTATAAAAAACTGAAAAAAGCCTTCGACCGAGGCGGGCTCATTTCCGCCGACTACGAGCAGTTCAAGCAAGCGCCCATCGTGCTGCCCAAAGCAGGCAGGCGCTATCGCATTGTTTCCGCCTCGAGTTGGTATATGGCCAAGTATGCGGGCTCCACGCTCTATGCAAAATCGCCTTCCGAGCTCCACCTGCACTTCACGCCTCAGAGCACGCTTGCTGAGCAGTGGTTGTGCCAGCGACAGGGCCGACAATACGTGTTTGTGAACGTGGCCAACCCGCAGGTGAAGATAGGCCCCGTTAGTGTAGAAAAAGCCACTAAGCCCATTATACAACCCATCGATGGTGAGGAAATCAACTTTGTCAGTGGCGCCATAGTGTTGCGTGATGGCAGCGGCCGAGTGCTGCAGGCCAACCACAGCGGCTGTGCTGCATGGGGTACCAACGACACACTCTGCCAGCAAGGCACGTGGAGGCTGGAGCAAATTGAGTAATTTTTTTCTTGAATAGGCAACCGCTATGACTATCTCGGAGATAATTTAAACTGTTGGCTCAACTATTTAAATTATCTCCGAGATAGTTTTTTTAGGTTATAGTTAGAGTTCGGATTAGGAAATATGAGGTTTTAGCGAAAAGTTTAGTAGTAATTCCATCGCCAATCCATGTATTTGCCAAAAATATGCTATCTTTGCGGCTGATTTCTTAATTTAATCGGGTTAAAAACGAAAAATAGCATCAAAAGTATGGGTAATGTTCGTTTTGAAGCGTTGAAAAAAGCAAAGGAACATAGTTTTTCCAATGTGCATGTAAATGAGCTTGTGAATGAGCGAGTAAAAAATTATTTTGCCCGTGATGTGTTCACACGTGCGAAAATGAAGGAATATATTGCAGAGGAAGTGCTGAAGCAATTATTCGATGATGTAGATAATGGCCGCACCATACATCGCGGCATAGCGGGGAGTGTGTCAATTGGTATTCGCAAGTGGGCAATGGATCATGGAGCTACACATTTTACTCACTGGTTTCAGCCGTTGACGGGCGGAACCGCAGAGAAACACGATGCTTTCTTTACGCTTAACAAAGATGGAGAGCTGATTGAGGAACTTAGTGGAGACAGTCTTTATCAGCAGGAGCCCGATGCTTCTTCGTTTCCCAACGGAGGTATCCGTAATACCTTTGAAGCTCGGGGCTATTCGGCATGGGACCCTTCCAGTCCCGTCTTTCTGATAGGCGACACTTTGTGTATCCCAACTGTCTTCGTAGCTTACACTGGCGAGGCGTTGGATTACAAGACACCGCTTATTCGTTCGACGGCCGTTCTGTGTCAGGCTGCACGTGAGGTCTGTGGGTTATTCGACAAGACCGTGAAGCATGTGCAGGTAAACTTGGGCTGGGAGCAGGAGTATTTCCTTGTGGACGAGTCGTTGTATATGGCGCGCCCGGATTTGATGTTAACTGGTCGCACGCTGATGGGACATAGTAGTGCCAAGAGTCAGCAGTTGGAGGACCATTATTTCGGTGCTATTCCTCAGCGTGTGCTTGCCTTCATGCGCGATATCGAGTGTGAAGCATTGTGTGCGGGTGTGCCCGTGCGCATGCGTCATAATGAGGTGGCACCAAACCAATTTGAGCTGGCGCCTGTATATGAGGATGTAAATTTAGCTAATGATCACAACCTGCTGGTGATGAGTATCATGGAACGTGTGGCTCAACGTCATCACTTCCGCGTGTTGCTACACGAAAAACCGTTTGCGGGTGTGAATGGAAGCGGAAAGCACTGTAACTGGTCAATGCAGACGAATACAGGCGTAAATTTGCTTGCTCCGGGTAAGAATCCGTATCAAAATTTACAGTTTGTTACATTCCTTGTCAATGTGCTGATGGCCGTTCAACGTCATAATGGATTGCTGAAAGCTTCTATTGTGAGTGCTACGAACGAGCATCGTTTGGGTGGAAATGAAGCTCCTCCGGCGATTATTTCAGTTTTCCTTGGCAAGCAGATTACGGAAGTGCTGGATAAGTTGGAGCATGCTGATGCCGATAAAGGTATTATCATTAATGCGAAGAAAGAGATGAAATTGGGTATAGCCAATATACCCGAGATATTGCTGGATAATACCGACCGTAACCGCACTTCACCTTTTGCTTTTACAGGTAATCGTTTTGAGTTTCGTGCCGTAGGTTCAAGTGCCAACTGCGGTGCGTCGATGTTGGCATTGAATGCGGCTGTTGCAGAACAGTTAATGCTTTTCAAGGCTGAAGTGGAAGGTCGGGTGGCAAATGGAGAGGCAAAAGAGCGTGTGCTATTTGACGTCATTCGCAATTATATAATAGCCTGTAAGTCTATCCGTTTTGAAGGCAATGGCTACAGTGATGAATGGAAGGTTGAGGCGGCCAAACGGGGTTTGGACTGCGAGACGTCCGTGCCGTTGATCATCGACCGTTATTTGGCTCCCGAAACGATTGAGATGTTTCGCGCAACCAAGGTGTTGAGCGAAGCGGAGTTGCACAGTCGTAGTGAAGTTAAATGGGAAACGTACGTGAAGAAACAACAGATAGAGAGTCGCATGATGGGTGATTTGGTGATAAATCATGTGCTCCCCGCAGCCAAACGTCATCAGACGATGTTGCTTAAAAAAGTGTTGTCAGTCAAACAAGTGTTTTCAGCCGATGAGGCAGCAATGCTTAATGAGATGGATTACAGTATTATCCGTCAGATAGAGCGGCATTCTGCGGCGATAATCAAAGGAGTGGAGGCTATGACGGAGGCTCGCCACAGAGCCAATCGTCAACCAGATGAGAGGAGCAAAGCTATTGCTTACCATGACACGGTTCTGCCTTTGATGGCCGAAATACGCGAGCATGCCGATGCGCTGGAATTGGTTGTCGATGACGAACTGTGGACGTTACCCAAATATCGCGAGCTGATGTTTATCCGATAAAATTGCAATTTGTGGCTTTGTAACACAAAACATTTAAAAATGTTTAGATTAAAGTCGTGTAGGTAAAAAAGAATGTGTAACTTTGCAGGTGATTTTTGATACTGCTTCCCTAACGGAAGTATAAACGTGAGAAATCGATATGAGACTGTTTGGCCAAATACGAAAACCTGCTCCAGTGGATTTGCATGTGCATATCCGTCAGGTGGGTTTCGCTTATCAGGGGACGACCTGCTCTGGTAGCCTTGCGGCCAAGCGTGCAGGGGATGGTAATGTCTTTACAATGCCGAATGTCCCTCCCACACCAAATTATCTGGATCATCTCGCGGCAAAAACAGCAAATTTCACATGTGACAACCATATTGGCGCCCGTCCGTCCGTAAGTATCACCCTCTGCCTAAAAGGCGAGGGTGAACTCGTTTATAAGGAGATGAGCGCTTTTGTTCTGAGTTTTCTTAAGAATAAATACAAAGGCCCCATAGTGTATGAAGCAGAATAAATGGCATTTGTTGTCAAATGAGCGCATCGCAGAGAGGGTGTGGAAGATGGTACTCACAGGCGACGTGAGTGGGATTGTTCCCGGACAGTTTGTTGAGCTTTTGGTTCCGGGACATTACTTGCGCAGACCGATTTCGGTGTGTGATGTGGATGGTGATAGATTAACGCTTATTTATAAGACTGTAGGACAGGGAACAGTCATTATGTCGCAGATGCGACCAGATGAGAAGCTGGATTTACTGACATGCTTGGGCAATGGTTATGATATGTCGAAGGCCGAGGACGAAGTGTTGTTGATTGGTGGGGGAGTTGGCGTTCCGCCGCTGATATACTTAGCAAAGAAGTTGCGAGAAGGTGGAAAGAGAGTGCACGTAGTGATAGGTTTTAACACGAAAAGCGAGGTGTTTTCGGAGGAGATGTTCTTGAATCTGGGTTGCGGCGTGGATGTCTGTACGATAGATGGCAGTTACGGTAAACATGGCGTAGTGACAGATGTGTTGAAGAAATCGGCTCCTTATTATTTTGCGTGTGGTCCGATGCCGATGCTCCGAGCTATAGTGCAAACCATAGGCACGAACGGGCAGATGAGCATGGAGGAACGTATGGGTTGCGGAGTAGGTATCTGCGTCGGATGCAGTATTGAAACGAAAAACGGTATGAAACGAGTGTGTAAGGAAGGACCTGTGTTTGACGTTGAATGTTTAATGTTGAATGTTTGATGAAGGTACGACTTAAAGATATTATTTTAAAGAATCCCGTGATACCGGCGAGTGGTACGTGTGGTTTCGGCGTGGAAATGAGTGAATGGATGGACCTTAATATTTTAGGCGCTATTTCCATCAAAGGGACAACGCGCGAGGCGCGCCAGGGAAATGCACGTCCGCGTATTGCTGAATGCGGAGCAACGGGAATGCTGAATGCAGTAGGTTTGCAGAATCCAGGTGTGGAGGAAGTAGTCCGACATGAAATTCCTGAGTTGCGCCGTCTCTACGACGGTCCGATTATCGCAAATGTGAGCGGATTTAGTATAGAAGAGTATGCCTACGTGTGTGAACGCATAGATAAGGAGACAGACGCAACAATACTAGAAGTGAATATCTCTTGCCCGAACGTGCATAACGGTGGTATGGCTTTTGGCACTTCTCCTGAAGCTGCAGCCGAAGTGACGGGTGCGGTGAAAGCGGCGACGAGGAAACCTGTATTTATGAAGTTAAGCCCGAATGTGACAGATATAACCTCCATTGCGCGTGCCTGTGTAGATGCTGGTGCCGACGGCTTATGTTTAATAAATACCGTTTTAGGTATGCGAATAGACATCCGTCATAGGAAACCGGTGTTGGCAAATCGTTACGGTGGCTATTCAGGACCTGGAGTGCTCCCCATTGCCCTTCGAATGGTGAACCAAGTGAGCAAAGCATGTCCTGGAACACCTATCATAGGATGCGGCGGTGTGAGTAGTGAAGAAGATGTGATAGAAATGATGATGGCTGGAGCGAGTGCCGTAGAGATTGGCGCTGCTGGTTTGCGAAATCCGAAAGCCTGTCAGACGATAATAGAAGCATTGCCACGGGCGATGAAAGAATTGAAGATTGAGCATTTAGAAGATATTATAGGAATAGTGAACAATGAATAGCAATGTGATTATAGCATGTGATTTTGCAAGTGCGAAGGAAACGTATGCGTTTCTGGATCGTTTTGCAGAGGAGAAGCCGTTTGTGAAGATCGGAATGGAACTCTTTTATGCTGAAGGACCGAGTATCGTTCGCGAGATTCATCGTCGTGGGCATAAGATTTTTCTGGATTTAAAGTTACACGACATTCCGAATACCGTGCAGAAAGCGATGGCCGTGTTGTCGAGTTTGGATATCGATATGGTCAACCTGCATGCAGCTGGTACAAAAGCGATGATGGAAGCGGCATTGCAGGGTTTGACGCGAGAAGACGGAACACGGCCAATTCTGTTGGCAGTTACGCAACTGACGTCCACCAGTGAGATGCGTATGCATGAGGAGCTACTTATTAATGGTAGTATAAGAGACTGTGTCTGTCATTATGCTCAGATGGCTCAGGAGGCAGGTCTGGATGGAGTTGTTTGTTCGCCATTAGAAGCAGGAATGGTTAAAAAGCATTGTGGCAAAGCATTTTTGACGGTAACGCCAGGTATTCGTTTTGCAGACAGCCGGGTGGACGACCAAGTGCGCATTACCACTCCTTCCCGTGCCAAAGAGATAGGAAGCGATTTTATTGTAGTGGGTCGTCCAATTACGGCTGCAGCAGACCCAGTAGCGGCTTATCTACGATGTGTAGAAGAGTTTGCATGATGATGTTAGAAGAAATTTAGAAATAACATATGAGACATCTATTAGACTCGACAGACCTGACAACTCAGGAGATTGAGAAAATCGTTTTGCGTGCATTGGATATCATTGCTCATCCTGGGCAGTATGCCGAGGCATGCAAAGGAAAGAAACTGGCGACGTTGTTCTATGAGCCGAGCACTCGAACTCGCTTGAGTTTTACAGCTGCGATGATGGAACTGGGAGGACAGGTGTTGGGTTTCAGTGATGCACGTTCCTCTTCTGTGAGCAAAGGCGAGACGGTGGCCGATACAGTACGTGTGGTGAGTGCTTTCGCAGACATCATTGCAATGCGTCATTATAAAGAAGGAGCTCCGCGTGTGGCAAGTGAGTTTAGTCGTATTCCAGTGATAAACGCTGGCGACGGTGGGCATAGTCACCCTACACAGACTATGACCGACATGCTGACTATCCGCCGTGAATTGGGACGTTTCGACCATCTGACAATCGGTTTGTGTGGCGACCTCAAGTACGGTCGTACCGTTCATTCGCTCATCAAGGCTATGCGACGTTATGAGGGAGTGCATTTTGTGCTTATTGCCCCGCAGGAACTGGCTCTGCCCGACTATATGAAGGCCGAGTTGGGTTCGGCATATACGGAAGTGAAGACATTGGAAGAAGCTATGCCAGTAGTAGATGTCCTTTATATGACACGTGTGCAGCAAGAACGTTTTGCAGACACGGATGAATACGAACGTCTGAAAGACTCGTTCATCTTGGATGAGCGACTGATGTCGATGGGAAAACCCTCCATGATAGTGTTGCATCCATTGCCACGCGTGAATGAAATTACGGTGGGTGTGGACAATGATTTACGAGCCGCTTATTTTCGTCAAGTAGAGAACGGAAAGTTTGTGCGCAAAGCGATTATCTATACTCTGCTGAGCAATGATTATTTGCAAGCCGAACCTTCTGATCGGCATGTGCAAACGAGTGATATGCCATGCCATAATGATCGTTGCATCGCGACGACAGAACCCGTAGAGCAGAAATGCTACTTCGATGGCGATGGTATCAAACGTTGCTTTTATTGCGACCATATGTTGTAAACAAAATAACCTACTGATATGTATCAAGACCGAATAATGAATGAAGGATTAACCTTCGATGATGTATTGTTAGTTCCCGCTTATAGCGAGGTGCTACCTCGTGAAGTATGCCTGCATGGGCAGTTTTCCCGTCACATACCGCTCAACATACCTTTGGTAAGTGCCGCGATGGATACAGTGACCGAGGCTACCATGGCGATAGCTATTGCTCGAGAGGGTGGCATCGGTGTTATTCATAAAAACATGTCTATCAGCGAACAAGCGGCGCAGGTGCGCAGAGTGAAGCGTGCAGAAAATGGTATGATAGCCGACCCTGTGACTATATATGGGTATCAAACGATAGGCGATGCGCTTCAGTTGATGCATGACAATCATATCGGAGGTATTCCGGTGGTTGACGACCAGCATGTGTTGGTAGGTATTGTAACCAATCGGGATTTACGTTTTGAAACGAATATGAATCGGCCTATAGAAGAAGTGATGACGAACGAGAATTTGATAACTATCACTTCTACGGATAATCAAACCATCACGAAGGCACTTCAGACCAATAAAGTTGAAAAGTTGCCAGTGGTGGATAGCAATAACAAACTGATTGGCCTTGTGACGTATAAAGATATTACCAAACTGCGCGACTATCCGAATGCCAATAAAGATGCGAAAGGCCATTTGCGTTGTGCAGCTGGAGTGGGCATCACGCCTGATTATATGGACCGTGTGGATGCTTTGGTGAAAGAGCACGTAGATGCCGTCGTGCTGGATTCGGCACATGGTCACAGTCGGAACATCATTAATGCGTTATGCGCTATTAAAGCAAAGTATCCTGATTTGGATGTAGTAGTTGGCAATATCGCAACGGCAGAGGCTGCCAAATATCTATTAGAGCATGGTGCCGATGGAATCAAGGTGGGAATAGGTCCTGGCAGTATTTGTACAACTCGTATCATTGCTGGAGTGGGGGTGCCGCAGCTAAGTGCAATTTTCGAAGTTGCAGAAGTATTGAAGGGAACTGATGTGCCGCTGATTGCTGATGGAGGCCTGCGCTATTCTGGCGATGTGGTTAAGGCCCTGGCTGCCGGAGGTAATTGTGTGATGTGCGGTTCAATGTTTGCCGGAACCGACGAGGCACCGGGCGATACGATAATCTTCAATGGCCGTAAGTTCAAGTCTTATCGTGGCATGGGAAGCATCGAAGCAATGAAAGCCGGCAGTGCCGATCGTTATTTCCAGGGCGGCGAAAGCAATGTGTCGAAGTTGGTGCCAGAGGGAATAACAGGGCGCGTGCCGTACAAGGGAAGTATTTGCGAAACGATTCATCAACTGATGGGCGGTCTGCGCTCGGGAATGGGATATGTGGGAGCACACGACTTAGCGGAACTGCGCCGGGCAAAATTCGTGCGCATCACTTCTGCCGGAATGTTTGAAAGCCACCCCCACGATATCACCATCACTTCCGAAGCGCCTAATTATTCACAACAATAAGAAACACCCGCATGCAGAAAATCATTATTTTGGATTTTGGCAGCCAAACCACACAACTCATAGGCCGCCGTGTGCGCGAGCTGAACACGTTCTGTGAGATTTTCCCGTATAACAAGTTTCCCGACGACGACAAGGATGTTATCGGAGTAATCCTGAGTGGTTCGCCGCTAAGTGTCTATCAGGCCGATGCGTTTCATATCGATTTGAACCGAATTCGGGGTCGTTTCCCCATTCTCGGCATCTGCTACGGTGCGCAATTAATCAGCCATAGTTATGGCGGGAAAGTAGAAAATGCCGGAACCCGTGAATATGGCCGCCAGCAGTTGCAAAATGTAGATTATACCTGTCCGCTATTCAAAGGATTCGACGAACGCTCGCAAGTGTGGATGTCGCACGGCGACAGCATCACGAAGCTACCCCGAGGAGCAATCCTCGCCGCTTCTACCGAGACGGTGGCAAATGCAGCCTATTACATTCCCGAGTCGCAACCCGTCTTTGGCACCCAATTCCACCCGGAAGTGTTTCATACCCTGCAAGGAACGTTGTTGCTGAGGAATTTCGTAGTCGATGTCTGCGGTTCACGCCAGGAATGGAGCCCCGAAAAGTTTGTAGAGACCACGGTAGCGGAGTTGCGCGAGCAAATCGGTCGCGATCGTGTCATTTTAGGCCTGTCCGGCGGTGTCGACTCATCTGTGGTGGCCGCGCTTTTGAACCGGGCCATAGGCAGTCAGCTCACCTGCATCTTCGTGGACCACGGAATGCTGCGTAAAAATGAGTTCAACAATGTAATGCACGATTACGAAGGACTGGGGCTGAATGTAATCGGTGTGGATGCCAGCGAAAAGTTTTTGAACGATTTGGAAGGAGTCAAGGAGCCAGAGCAAAAACGTAAGATTATTGGTCGCGATTTCGTGGAAGTGTTCAATGCCGAAGCGAAGAAGATCACTGATGCCAAATGGCTGGCACAAGGAACAATCTATCCCGATCGCATAGAGAGTCTCAATATAACTGGAAAGGTTATTAAGAGCCATCATAACGTGGGAGGTCTGCCCAGGGAGATGCACTTGCAGCTGTGCGAACCGATTAAGTGGCTGTTCAAAGACGAGGTGCGCCGTGTGGGCCGTAGTCTGGGCATGCCCGAGCATCTGATCGCCCGGCATCCCTTCCCCGGGCCAGGTTTGGCAGTTCGTATCCTGGGTGATATCACACGCGAAAAGATACGTATCCTCCAAGAGGCCGATGCCATTTATATAAATGCTCTGCGCGAAGCGGGGCTCTACGACGAAATATGGCAAGCAGGTGCGATATTGTTGAGCGAAGTGCGGTCGGTAGGCGTGATGGGCGATGAACGTACATATGAGAATCCGATTGCCTTGCGTGCTGTGACTTCGAGCGATGCAATGACAGCCGATTGGGCACACATACCCTATGAGGTATTGGCGAAAATAAGCAATGAAATTATTAACAAGGTAAAAGGTGTGAATCGAGTATGTTATGACATTTCGTCAAAACCACCCTCTACCATTGAATGGGAATAACATGAAAGTAGGAGTTATTATGGGTTCGGCCAGCGACCTGCCAGTAATGCAAGCTGCGATTGATACCCTTGAATCATTTGGTATTGAAGTTGAGAAACGCGTGATTTCTGCTCATCGTGCAGCACATGCATTAATGGAATGGGCGGAATCGAGCGAAGCTCGCGGATTGAGCGTCATCATTGCCGGAGCAGGGGGCGCTGCCCATCTGGCCGGTGTGATAGCCGGTTTGACACAGCTCCCTGTCATTGGAGTGCCTGTACGTTCAAAGACTTTAGATGGCCTCGACAGTTTGCTATCGATGGTGCAGATGCCAAGCGGCGTTCCAGTAGCAACGGTGGCCATCGATGGTGCAACGAATGCGGCACTATTGGCGGTGAGCATCCTGGCTTTACAAGATAAGTCATTGCGCGAAAAATACATCGAATTTCGTCGCCGGCAAACACAAAAAGTTTTAACAACAGTTATTTGAGATGGATATAAGGCTATTTGTCGAAAAGAAAGAAGGTTTCCGTGTCGAAGCCGAGAGCTTGCGCCAGGAATTGAATGAGAATTTGCAGATGCACATAAGCAAGATGCGCTATCTGTGTGTGTACGACCTCTTTGGCTTTAGCGAGGAGTTGTTAGCGAAGAGCAAGTATGGCGTGTTTGGCGAAACGGTAACCGACGTCGTGTACGACAGAATGGATTTGAAGGACAAGAATTATCTGGCTGTCGAATACATTCCCGGTCAGTTCGACCAACGCGCTTCGTCGGCTATCGATTGCGTGCATCTCATCGACCCGAATGCGGACATAGACATCCGTTCCAGTCGTTTGCTGATTTTCGAGGACGAGATGACGGCGGACGAGCTCGAGCGCATTCGTCATTACTACATCAACTCGGTCGAATCGAGAGAAAAGAACCTTCAGCTCCTGGAGCGTCAGCCAGCGGCCGAAGCGAAGCCCTTAGCGTCGCTGCATGGTTTCACCTCAATGCCGCCCGAGGAATATGAAGCCTTCTGCCAGCAATGGGGATTGGCAATGAATGCCGACGACTTGAAGTGTGTGGCAGATTATTTCCGTCAAGAGCGTCGCGACCCCACCGAAACCGAACTTCGCATTCTCGATACGTATTGGTCAGACCATTGTCGTCACACCACCTTCACCACAATTTTAGAGCAAATCGAGGTAGAAGATTCGTTCATAAAGTCCGATATCGAAAACGAATTAGCCCGTTTCAATAAAATTCGAGTGCAACTCCACCGGGCCGACAAGCCACTTTGCCTCATGGAAATTGCTACCATTGGAGCCCGCTATCTGCGGCAACAAGGATTGTTAGACGACTGGGAAGTGAGCGAAGAAAACAATGCATGCTCCATTTTTATCGATGTTGATGTGGATGGGAAAAATGAGCAATGGCTGTTACAATTCAAAAATGAGACGCACAACCATCCTACAGAGATAGAACCTTTTGGCGGTGCAAGCACCTGTCTGGGCGGAGCCATCCGCGACCCGTTGTCAGGCCGTGCCTATGTTTATCAGGCGATGCGTGTTACAGGTGCAGGAGATATTTATGCACCCGTCAGCGCGACGATGGCGGGCAAGCTGCCACAGCAGCTCATCTCTCGCAAGGCCGCTGCCGGCTATTCGTCCTATGGCAACCAAATCGGCCTGGCCACGACGCATGTGCGTGAAATCTATCATCCTTCCTATGTTGCCAAACGTTTGGAAGTAGGTGCAGTAGTTGGAGCAGTTAAAGCAGATTCAGTGCGTCGTGAGAGCCCGGTCCCTGGCGATGTAATACTCCTGTTGGGCGGTCGCACAGGGCGCGACGGGATTGGTGGCGCCACAGGTTCCAGCAAAGAACATACGGAGGCGTCCCTGGAGGCATGTGGAAGCGAAGTGCAGAAAGGTAATGCACCCGAGGAGCGTAAGATACAACGTCTTTTTCGTCGAAAAGAAGTGACCAGGCTGATTAAGAAATCCAACGATTTCGGTGCAGGAGGAGTGAGCGTAGCTATTGGCGAACTGGCCGACGGCTTGGATATCTTCCTCGATCGTGTGCCCACCAAGTATTCCGGCCTTAACCCCACGGAATTGGCCATCTCCGAGTCGCAAGAGCGAATGGCAGTTGTGGTGGAGAAAAAGGACCAAGCAACTTTCGAACTTTTCTGCCGACAAGATAATATAGAAGTGACGCATGTAGCGAATGTAACAGATACGGGCCGTATGCGCCTCTATTATAAAGGAGACCTGGTAGCCGATTTGAGCCGCGCGTTCATCAATTCGGCCGGAGCCAAGCGTTATGCCCGAGCCGCCATTGCGCCCGTGGAGCGTCGCAATCCCTTCCGTCAAGAGCCGGAGGGCGAAACCTTGGCGGAGCGTATAGCCGCGGTGCTTCGCTCTCCCAATGTGACGAGCCAGAAAGGGCTGGTCGAGCAATTCGATGCCTCAATCGGTCGTTCGTCGGTGCTGATGCCGTTTGGCGGCAAATTGCAACGCAGCGAGACGCAAGCGAGTGTTCAGAAATTGCCCACCGATGGTTTCACAAATACAGCTTCGGCGCTGTCCTTTGGTTTTAATCCCTTCCTGTCGGAATGGAGCCCCTATCATGGTGCCGCCTATGCCGTGGTAGAAGCCTGCACTAAGGCAGTGGCGGTGGGTGCCGACTATAGCAGTATGCGCTTCAGCTATCAAGAATATTTTGAACGTATGACCGATAGCCATAGTTGGGGTAAACCGCTTAGTGCATTGTTGGGTGCGTTGAAAATGCAATTGGATCTTGGTTTGCCATCAATCGGAGGTAAGGATTCGATGTCGGGCACTTTTGAACACATATCGGTGCCTCCTACACTTATTGCTTTCGGTATTACTACTGTAAAGGCTGATAGGATAATAAGTTCAGACTTAAAAAAGGCTGGTAATCGCTTGTACCTCTTGCCTCACAAACCCTTGGCTAACCATATGCCAAATGTGGCGCAGCTTCGACAGCTATGGTCGGAAACAACGGAGGCTATTCATTTAGGTCGCATCTGTTCGGCATGTAGCATTGGGTTTGGAGGTCTGGCAGAAGCGTTGTGTAAAATGTCCTTTGGTAACGATATGGGTGTGGATGTGCATTTGGATGAACCAATGCTCTTCGACCTGCATTATGGCAGCATACTCGCTGAGGCTACCGAGGATATTGACATTACGGGAGCCATTTTGCTCGGATGTGTAACTGACGGAACTGACCTTATAATAAATGGAGAGGCGATTGATCGCGAATTTCTCTATGAGGCTTGCACCGCACCATTTGACAAGGTGTATCCTTCTTATGCTGAGCCTCAGCATGGGGATTTGATGCCAGGCGATATTGAAATAAAGCCACGTATTCAGCCCTCATTGCCTCTCCATGAAGACCTGAAAGGAGAGCCCCCTGTTGTCTATATTCCTGTATTTCCAGGCACCAACTGTGATTTCGACAGTGCCAAGGCATGGCGCAAGGCTGGTGCGAAGGTGGAGATTTCTATATTTCGTAATTTGACGGATCGGGATGTGGTGGAATCGATCGACGAAATGAAACGTCACATTCGTAAGGCACAAATACTGATGCTGGCTGGTGGGTTTTCGTCGGGCGACGAGCCCGACGGGTCGGCTAAATTCATTGTTTCGGTGCTTAGTCAGCAGAAAATAAGACAGTCCATTGAGGACCTGTTGCATCGTGGTGGGCTGATTTTGGGAATATGTAATGGTTTTCAGGCTCTCATTAAATCAGGCCTGTTGCCATATGGCAGGTTTGGCCAAGTGACGACAGATAGTCCTACTCTGTTCCGCAATGACATCAATCGCCACGTTTCACAAATGGTAACGACTACGGTGACTTCCGTATCTAGTCCCTGGCTCAAGAATATGTCCGTCGGCGATTTGCACAGCATCGCCGTGAGTCATGGAGAAGGGAAATTAGTGGTAAGCAAAGAAATGGCACACCGACTTTTTGAAAATGGTCAGGTGGCTTTCCGATATGCAGATCCGCGGACGGGACTGCCTACTATGCAGTCGCCTTATAATCCCAATGGCTCATGTTATGCCATAGAAGGCCTTCTTTCGCCCAATGGGCAGATTTTAGGGAAGATGGGGCATACTGAACGTTGGGAAGAAAATGTGTTCGTCAATATAGCTGGTAACAAGCGGCAACAGTTGTTCGAGAATGCAGTAAACTATTTTAACCAATAAAATCTTTATTCATGGCGCAACATTATGAAGCAGCCGGTGTGAATTTGGAAGCCGGATATGAAGTGGTCAGCAGGATTAAATCGCATGTGAAATCCACACATCGTGTGGGGTCGATGGGGTCCATCGGCGCGTTTGGTGGCATGTTTGACTTGTCGTCTTTGGGAGTCAGAGAGCCGATTTTAGTGAGCGGAACCGACGGAGTGGGTACGAAATTGAAAATTGCCTTTGCAATGGATAAGCACGACACGATCGGGATAGATGCAGTGGCCATGTGTGTCAACGATGTGTTGGCACAAGGTGCCGAGCCTCTTATATTTCTTGACTATATAGCCACGGGGCGGAACATCCCCGCACGGATTGAGGCCATTGTGAGCGGTGTGGCCGAAGGGTGCCGGCAGGCGGGTTGTGCGCTGGTGGGAGGCGAAACGGCTGAAATGCCTGGTATGTATGCTGGCGGTGAATACGACATAGCAGGATTTACCACTGGAGTGGTGGAGAAAGCGAAGCTGATTGATGGCTCTAAGGTTAAAGTGGGCGACGTGTTGATAGGCATCAGTTCTTCGGGTGTGCATTCAAACGGATTTTCGCTGGTTCGTAAGATTGTGAATGATGCCCAATTAGATTTGCAGGGTATATATCCAGAATTGGATGATGCCAATACGCTGGGAGAGGTGCTTCTCGCTCCGACCAAAATTTATGTGAGGCCGATGCTCGACGTGATTCGTCGGTTGAATGTGCACGGAGTTGCACACATTACGGGGGGAGGTTTTGATGAGAACATACCTCGCATCCTCCAATCTGGACAGGGATTCTATGTCGAAGAGGGCAATTGGGAAATCTTGCCAATTTTCCGTTTCTTGGAGTGCAGGGGGAGCATACCTCATCGCGAGATGTTTAATATCTTCAACATGGGCATCGGAATGGTGTTCGCAATTGATGCTTCAGAGGTCGAAGCGGCTATTCAGATGCTGGAACAATGGGGAGAAAAGGCTCAGGTTATCGGGCATGTGCAAGAGGGCGACAATCAAATAGTAGGAAAACAATAGAGACAGAGTTTTTGAAATTATGGCACAAAAAAGAGCATTAGTAAGCGTTAGCAATAAGTCGGGTTTGGTGGATTTTGTGCGTGGCCTGCAGGCGGCAGGTTGGCAAATCATCGCCACAGGTGGAACGCAGAGGTTACTGGAAGAAAATGGTGTAAAAACCATTGGAATTAGCGAAGTAACAGGGTTCCCTGAGATCTGCGATGGCCGTGTTAAGACGCTACACCCAAAAGTACATGGTGCCTTGTTGGCTCGTCGCGACGAATCGTCGCACATGGAAGCTTTACAACAAAACGGCATTGGGCTTATAGACCTTGTATGTGTAAATCTATATCCCTTTCAACGAACTATTTCGCAGGAAGGAACAACGATGGCCGATGCAATAGAGAATATTGATATCGGAGGACCGTCAATGTTGCGCTCTGCAGCCAAGAATTGGAAAGATGTGACGGTGGTGTGCGATCCCGCTGACTACGGGCAAGTGCTTGCTCAGATACAGGCCGCAGGCAATACCAGCAAGCAGACACGACTCGAACTGAGTGCAAAGGCATATACTCACACCGCGGAATACGATATGTGTATCGCCACATATATGCGCAAGGCTGCTGGGCTACCCCAAAAACTATTTTTGGAATACAATCTGAAGCAGAGCCTGCGTTATGGCGAGAACCCTCATCAGCACGCCATGTTCTATTCAGCCACGAAGTCCGTACCTTATTCCATAGCTTCGGCCCGTCAGTTGCATGGCAAAGAGTTGTCGTACAACAATATCCAAGATGCCAATGCTGCTCTGAATATTGTACGTGAGTTCGGAGAAACGCCGTTTTGCGTGGGGCTAAAGCACATGAATCCTTGTGGGGCTGCCATCGGCAAGGATGGAGTAGATGTGTGGACCAAAGCCTATGATGCGGACAAGGTGTCAATCTTTGGTGGAATTGTGGCCACCAACTGTGTGGTCACCAAAGAAATGGCAGAACTTATGCATCCCGTATTCCTCGAGATCATCATGGCTCCATCTTTTGAACCAGAAGCTTTGGAGGTGTTAAGAACTAAGAAGAACCTGCGTTTGTTGGAAGTAGATATGAATGCCGAAGCCACGGAACAGATGCAATACGTGTCGGTCAATGGCGGCATGCTGGCACAGCAGTTGGATACAGAAACAAGTCGCCTTACAGCAGAAATGTGTGTTACGGATAACAAACCGACACAGGAACAGATGGATGACCTGCAGTTTGGATGGCGCATTGTGAAGCATGTCAAATCCAATGCAATAGTAGTAGTCAAAAATGGCCGAACCTATGGCGTGGGTGCTGGTCAGATGAATCGCGTCGGTTCGGCAGCTATAGCTCTACACCAGGCGCAGCGGGCACTTGCTATGGAAGGGGCGGATATCAAACATTCCGGACTGGTGATGGCTTCAGACGGATTCTTCCCCTTCGCCGACAGCGTTGAGAATGCCGCAGAATATGGCATTGCCGCAATAGTTCAACCCGGCGGCAGTATCCGCGACAATGATAGCATTGAGGCAGCCAACAAAAATCACATCGCTATGCTCTTCACGGGCATACGTCATTTCAAACACTAAAATGAAAAAAGTATTAGTCATAGGGTCGGGAGGACGAGAACATGCAATTGTTTACCAACTGAGTCGCAGTCCGCAAGTGGGGAAGATATTCTGTGCGCCAGGCAATGCTGGCATTGAACAGTTGGCAGAATGTGTGCCCATAGCAGAAACAGAAGTCGGACAATTACTCCAGTTCGCTCTGTCCCAACGGGTCGACCTCTGTGTGGTGGGGCCCGAAGCGGCCCTGGCCGCTGGGGTGGCCGATGCGTTTCGCGAAGCCGACATTCCCGTGTTTGGACACTCGAGGAAGGCCACGCAGATTGAAGCGAGCAAGGATTTTGCCAAACGGCTTATGGCACGCCACGGCATCCCCACTGCCGAATATCGCAGTTTTGACCGCTACGACGAAGCCATGCAATATGTGCGCAGTCGGCGATGTTATCCCACCGTGCTTAAATACGACGGGCTGGCCGCCGGCAAGGGAGTAGTCATAGCTCATGATGAACAGCAAGCCAGGCAGGCCTTGCACGAGATGTTGGTGGGCGAAGCCTTTGGCAAGGGCAGGGTAATCATAGAGGATTATCTCGAAGGCCCCGAGTTTTCGTTCATGGCTTTTGTGCATCACGACCGAGTCTACCCGATGCCCTTGAGCCAGGACCACAAGCGCGCTTTCGACAACGACGAAGGCCCTAATACCGGGGGCATGGGTGCCTACACACCCATACCTTTCATCAGCGACGAAGAGAGGGAATGGGCTCTGACACACATTATGCAACCTGTTGCCGAAGCCATGGCGGCTGAGGGCGCTCCGCTGACGGGAGTGCTCTATGGAGGACTGATAAAGACAAACCAAGGCATCAAAGTCATAGAGTTTAATGCTCGTTTTGGCGACCCCGAAACCGAAATCGTTTTGCCCCTCATGCAAACGGATGCATACGCCGTATTTCATGCCATTGCCACGGGCGCACCGCTCAGCTCTATTCAGTGGCTAAGCAGGGCAGCCGTGGGTGTGGTCATGGCTTCGTGTGGTTATCCAGGCGCCTATGCCAAAGGAGCTGAAATAGATCATGTGGATGATTTCGATGGTTTGGTGTTTCACATGGGAACCCGTGCTCAGCAAGGCAAATTGCTGACTAATGGTGGCCGTGTGCTCATGTGCATAGCCTATGCTGACGACATCCCCTCTGCCCAGCAAAAGGTTTATGCGGAGATAGGCAAGATACGTTGCTCCAATCTATTTTACAGAAAAGACATTGCACATTGGGCATTATGATAATAGACGGAATAAAAATAGCGCAGCATTATAAGGAAGAATTGCGAAAACAAGTTGACTTGCTCAGCGTTCAACATAAACGCAAACCGCGTCTTGATGTCATCATAGTGGGTGAGAATCCCGCCAGTATGGCCTACGTAAAGAGTAAAATCAAGGCAGCGGACTATTGCGGCATTGATGGCGAACTGATACGTTTGCCGTCGTCTGTCTCGCAAAAGGAACTGCTGCGCGTAGTACAATCTTGCAACGCTGACGCGGAAGTTGATGGCATATTGGTGCAACTGCCCTTGCCCTCTCATATCGACGAGCAAAGCGTCATTACGGCCATTGCTCACGAGAAGGATGTGGATGGTTTCCATCCATACAATGTGGCAAACTTGTGGCTTAATTGCGCCTCCATAGTGCCTTGCACTCCACTTGGCATCATGGCGTTGCTCGAGTCTACAGGCATTGCCCTTGCTGGCCGTCATGCGGTGGTGGTGGGTCGTAGCAATATAGTGGGTAAGCCCATGGCCAAACTACTGCTCGACCAACATTGCACTGTGACGCTGGCACATAGTCGCACGGCCAATTTGGCAGAGGTTTGTCGCCAGGCAGACATACTGATAGTAGCGGTGGGGCGAGCGCACACTATAACGGCGTCGATGGTCAAACCCGGAGCCACGGTCATCGACGTGGGCATTAACCGCACCGCACAGGGTACCCTCGTAGGTGATGTTGATTTTAAATCCGTACTGCCTGTGGCAGGCGCCATCACGCCCGTTCCTGGAGGTGTGGGACCTATGACCATAGCCATGTTGATGCGGAACACGATAGAATGCTATAAAAACAGATTAAAATAGAAGAAATTAATTTCACCCTAAAAATATAATAAAATGAAAATCGGAACACCACTCACACCCGTTGCCACACGGGCGCTGCTGCTGGGTAGCGGCGAACTGGGCAAAGAAGTAGCCATCGAACTCCAACGCTATGGAGTAGAAGTCGTTGCTTGCGACAGATATGCGAATGCACCCGCAATGCAGGTGGCCCATCGTTCGCATGTGTTTAACATGTTGGACGGCAATCGTTTGCGCGAAATCATAGAGGCAGAACGCCCTACGCTCATTATCCCCGAGGTGGAGGCAATAGCCACGCCAACGCTGGTTGAACTTGAGAAGGAGGGCTATCGAGTGATTCCCACCGCGAGGGCAGCCTTTCTCACTATGAACCGCGAGTCTATTCGTCGGCTGGCATCCGAGGATTTGAATCTACCCACTGCCCCCTACAAGTTTGCCGACAATCACGCCGAGTTTATAGCCGCGATAGAGGAAATAGGAATACCTTGCGTAGTAAAACCTATCATGTCCTCTTCAGGCCACGGGCAATCCACCATTCATACTGCAGACGAGGTGGAACAGGCATGGACCATTTCGCAAGAAGGCGGTCGTGCAGGGGCCGGTCGTGTCATCGTCGAGGGCTTTGTGCATTTCGACTATGAGATTACGTTACTCACCATTCGCCACGCTGGTGGTACTACCTTTCTGCAACCCATTGGCCATCATCAGGTGGAGGGCGATTACCGCGAGTCATGGCAGCCGCAGGCTATGACGCCCGCAGCACTGCAGCGGGCACAGGAAATAGCTCGTGCAGTAACCAATGCTCTGGGTGGCTATGGCATTTTCGGAGTGGAAATGTTTGTGCAGGGCGACAAGGTCATATTCTCAGAGGTGAGCCCGCGTCCGCACGACACCGGCATGGTTACGATGATCAGTCAGGACCTGAGCGAATTTGCATTACATGCGCGTGCAATTTTAGGTTTGCCCATTCCCGAAGTGCGCTTTTTCAGTCCCTCGGCCAGCAAGGCTATCGTCATCGAGGGTGAAGGTGCGGAAGTAACATTTGAAGGTTTGGATAAGGCCCTGTCTATTCCCGGTGTACAATTGCGACTGTTTGGTAAGCCCGCCGTGCATGGCCATCGTCGCTATGGCGTGATACTCGCTTCGGACGAAACGACAGAAAAGGCTCTACAAAAAGCCGAGCAGGCGTATAATTGCATTTCGTATAACGTAAAATAAAATGATAGAACGCTATTCACGCGCAGAAATGCGCAAAATATGGACGGAGGAAAATAAGTTTCAAGCCTATTTGGAGGTAGAACTTTTAGCTGCCGAGGCTTGGTCAGAATTAGGTGTAGTGCCCAAGGAAGATGTTGCAAAATTGCGTGCAAATGCCACCTTCGATGTCGATCGCATACACGAGATTGAGGAAATCACTCGCCATGATGTGGTGGCCTTTACGCGTACAGTCAGCGAGTCGCTCGGTGAGGAGCGTAAGTGGGTGCATTATGGACTAACTTCTACCGATGTGGTAGACACAGCAAATGGGTATCTGCTAAAACAGGCCAACACCATTCTGCGTGACGACTTGCAGAAATTTTCGACCGTTTTGAAGAAGCGCGCCAATGAGTTCAAATACACTCCTGTCATTGGTCGCACGCATGGCATGCATGCTGACGTGACTTCATTTGGACTTAAGTGGGCATTATGGTTTTCTGCGATGCAGCGTAACATGGAGCGATTCGAGATGGCAGCATCGGGCGTAGAAGCCGGAAAACTATCTGGAGCGGTAGGAAACTATGCAAACATTCCTCCTTTCATCCAGCAATATGTTTGTGAGCATCTTGGCATCGAATCGGCCAAGATAGCCACGCAGGTGCTTGGACGCGACCGTCATGCTTTTTATTTATCTTCCTTGGCTGTTATTGCAGGTTCTTTGGAGCAGATTGCGATGGAGATTCGTAACATGCAACGTCAGGAAGTTAGAGAAGTGGAGGAGGCTTTCCGCAAGGGGCAAAAAGGGTCGTCTGCCATGCCGCATAAGCGTAATCCAATTTCTTCTGAAAATATATGTGGCTGTGCTCGTGTGATGCGAGGATACATGTGTACCTCTGTAGAAAATATCGCTTTGTGGCATGAACGAGACATTTCACATTCCTCTACTGAGAGAATCGTGCTTCCCGATGCCACCATATTGCTTGATTATATGCTGGTTCGACTGATGAACGTGTTGGATAATCTGGTGGTTTATCCAGAGAACATGTTGCATAATATTGGACTCACATACGGAGCCATTTTTGCCCAACGTGTAATGAATGCGCTCATAGAAAAAGGTTTAGTTCGCGAACAGGCATATGACCTTGTTCAACCAGTAGCTATGCGCACGCTGATGGAAAGAATCCAAATGCAGGAACTCCTCAAAGACACACCCGAAGTGATGCAATATCTTTCTTCTGAAGAGGTAGATAACTGTTTCACGCTCGATTATTATATGAAGAATGTTGATTATATATTTAATCAATTAGGAATATGAAAAAAGCAGATATCCTTTTAGGACTCCAGTGGGGAGACGAGGGCAAAGGTAAAATGGTCGATGTCTTGACCCCTAAGTACGATGTTGTAGCACGTTTTCAGGGAGGCCCAAATGCAGGCCATACCCTCGAGTTCGAAGGTCAGAAATATGTGCTTCGTAGTATCCCCTCCGGTATATTTCAAGGCGGGAAAGTGAATCTGATAGGAAATGGGGTTGTATTAGATCCTATTTTGTTCCAAAAAGAAGCCGAGGAATTGGCTCAATCTGGTCACAACTTAAAGGAACGTTTGATTATTTCTAAAAAAGCGCAACTCATCCTTCCTACCCATCGTCTTCTGGACCAAGCCAACGAAGTAGCCAAAGGAATGGCGAAGATTGGCACCACTGGAAAAGGTATAGGCCCGACATACACAGATAAAATCAGTCGCAATGGCCTGCGCGTAGGAGATATATTCGAAAACTTCGCTGAGAAATATGCTCAAGCGCGTTACCGGCATATAGAAATGATGAATTCGCTCAATGCATCGGCCGTGTCGAAAGGGGGAACAACTATTTCGTTAGACGGACTGGAGGCTCTCGAGAAAGAATGGATGCTGGCCATTGATTTTCTGCGTCAGTTCCGTTTCGTTGATAGCGAGCATTATGTCAATAAAGCGTTAGCCGATAACCGAACCATTCTTTGCGAAGGCGCCCAAGGTTCACTGTTGGATGTTGATTTTGGTTCATATCCTTTTGTCACTTCAAGTAATACAATAAGTGCAGGGGCATGTACTGGCCTTGGTTTAGCTCCAAGCCGTATTGGCGAAGTTTATGGGATTTTCAAGGCTTACTGCACCCGTGTGGGGTCTGGACCTTTCCCGACAGAATTGTTCGACGAGACGGGTAAGAAAATGCGCGATATAGGTCATGAATATGGTGCAGTCACGGGACGTGAGCGTCGCTGTGGATGGATTGATCTTGTGGCTCTTCGATATACGATTATGCTCAATGGTGTGACCCAACTGATTATGATGAAATCTGACGTGCTTGATACTTTCCCAGTTGTCAAGGCCTGTGTCGCTTATCGTATCAAAGGAGAACAGATATATGATTTTCCATTCTCGATTGATAAGGATGTAGAACCTGTTTACCAAGAGCTGCCAGGTTGGCAAACCGATTTGACGCATTGTGACAAACAGGAAGATTTGCCAGAAGCTTTTGTGAATTATGTTAATTTTTTGGAACGCGAATTGGCCACACCCATCAAAATTATTTCGGTTGGGCCTGATCGCAATGCAACAATATGGAGAAAATGAAAAAAGCAATGTTGCGACTAAGCGACGGAACGACCTTTGAAGGTTATAGTTTCGGAGCAGACGTGTCCGTGAGCGGAGAGGTGGTCTTCAATACGGCCATGGTGGGTTATCCCGAGTCACTCACAGACCCCAGTTATGCAGGGCAGTTGATGACCCTTACTTTTCCGCTGGTAGGCAACTATGGAGTTCCTGAGTTGACTTTCCGTTCAGATGGTTTGGCAACCTACATGGAGTCCGAACGCATTTATGCACGCGCCATCATTTGCTGTGAATACAGTGGAAAATTCAGTCATTGGAATGCTCATGAATCACTCGCGCAGTGGCTTAAACGCGAAGGTATACCTGGAATTACTGGTGTTGACACCCGCGCTTTAGCGATGTTGCTGCGTGAGCATGGCGTGATGATGGGTTCTATCGAGATAGAGGGGTGTGAGCATGCTGAGCAGTCGCGTTATGAGGATGTGAACTTCGTGGCGCAAGTGTCGTGCAAGGAGGTTATGCGATATAATGTGGGCGGTGCCAAAAAGGTAGTGCTTGTTGACTGCGGTGTAAAACACAATATTATTCGCTGCCTTATAGACAGGGGTTTAGAGGTAGTGCGTGTGCCATGGGATTATGAATTTGGACAGATCGACGCCGATGGTCTGTTCCTCTCCAATGGTCCGGGCAATCCCGACAACTGCATGCCACTGGTGCACCATATCAGAAACTATATGCAAACGGGCAAACCGATCTTTGGTATATGCATGGGCAATCAGCTGCTGGGCAAAGCAGCTGGCGCTGCCATCTATAAACTGCCATACGGCCACAGATCGCACAATCAACCCGTGCGCTTGGTGGGCGAGAATCGTTGCTTCATTACTTCGCAAAACCATGGCTATGCTCTGGATGCGGACACACTGCCTGAAGGCTGGATGCCTCTCTTCGAAAACATGAACGACGGCTCTAATGAGGGTATCCGTCACGTTTCGAAACCCTGGTTTTCCGTACAGTTCCACCCCGAGGCTTGCTCGGGGCCAGTGGACACGGAGTTCCTGTTTGATGATTTCGTAAAGCTTCTTAATCAATAAATTATTGACTACACATGAGATTGGAAAACATAAACAAAGTATTGGTGCTTGGCTCGGGTGCGCTGAAAATTGGCGAGGCTGGCGAGTTTGACTATTCGGGTTCGCAAGCGCTTAAAGCCCTGCGCGAGGAGGGCATAGAAACAGTGCTGATAAATCCGAATATTGCCACCGTGCAAACGTCGGAAGGAATGGCTGACCATATTTACTTTTTGCCCGTTACGCCCGAGTTTGTGGAACGTCTCATTGCTAAGGAGCGGCCCGACGGTATTCTATTAGCCTTTGGCGGGCAGACGGCACTGAATTGTGGCGTAGAATTGTATCGCCGGGGAGTGTTGGAAAAGTATGGCGTAAGGGTGCTGGGCACTTCGGTAGAGACGATCATCAATACTGAGGACCGTGAGCTCTTTGTGCGTCAGCTGGAAAAGATAGGCGTGAAGACCATCAAGAGCGAGGCCGTGGAAACGGTCGAGGATGCGCGAAACGCTGCCAAACAATTGGGCTATCCTGTTATTATTCGTGCAGCTTATGCCCTGGGTGGCCTGGGCTCTGGATTTTGCGACAACGAACAAGAATTAGACGCTATGGTGGAGAAGGCCTTCTCTTTTTCACCACAAGTGTTGGTGGAAAAATCGCTGAAGGGCTGGAAAGAAATTGAGTTTGAGGTGGTGCGCGACCGATACGACAACTGCATCACTGTGTGCAACATGGAAAATTTTGACCCCTTAGGCATTCATACAGGCGAATCGATTGTAATTGCACCCTCACAAACGCTAACCAATTCGGAATATCACAAACTACGTGCCCTGGCCATTCGCATCATCCGCCATTTGGGTATTGTGGGTGAATGCAATGTGCAGTATGCTTTCGACACGGGGTCGGAAGACTACCGCGTAATCGAGGTAAATGCGCGACTGAGTCGTTCCTCGGCATTGGCGTCGAAGGCTACGGGCTATCCGCTGGCCTTTGTGGCTACTAAATTGGGTTTAGGCTACGGACTATTTGAACTGACCAACTCTGTGACGCAGAGTACGTCGGCCTTTTTTGAACCAGCGTTGGACTATGTGGTTTGCAAAATTCCGCGTTGGGACTTGGGCAAGTTTCGCGGTGTGAATCGCGAATTGGGCAGCTCCATGAAGTCAGTGGGTGAGGTGATGGCCATTGGCCGCACCTTTGAGGATGCTCTTCAAAAGGGCTTGCGCATGATAGGACAGGGCATGCACGGATTTGCTGAGAACAAAGAATTGCACGTGGATGATTTGGATGAAGCCCTGAAGGCACCTACCGACAAACGCATCTTTGCCATTGCGCAGGCCATGTATGAGGGCTACACTGTGGACCGCATTCACGAGCTGACGAAGATTGATAGATGGTTCTTGCAACGCCTGGAGCATATTATCGAGCTCGATGCCGAACTGAAAAGAACGGATGGTGTGGAACACTTGGAATATGACCTTCTGCTACGTGCCAAACAACTGGGATTTTCGGACTTCCAGATTGCTCGTGCTGTGGGACTGGGGCGAACGATGACAATGGACCAGGCCGTGTTACGCATGCGGCAAGTGCGCAAGAGAATGGGCATAGTGCCTGTGGTGAAACAAATAGACACGTTGGCGGGAGAGTTCCCTGCTCAAACGAATTATCTATATCTCACGTATAGCGGCATAAAAAATGACGTTCAATATACGGGCGACCATAAGTCGATTATCGTGTTGGGCTCTGGAGCCTATCGTATTGGTTCGTCTGTGGAGTTTGACTGGTGTGGAGTGCAGGCACTCAATACCATTCGTCACAACGGATACCGCTCTGTGATGATAAACTTTAACCCAGAAACGGTTTCGACGGACTATGACACATGCGATCGTCTCTATTTCGATGAGCTCACGTTTGAGCGTGTGATGGATATCATTGAGCTTGAAAATCCGCATGGTGTCATCGTTTCGACCGGAGGGCAGATACCCAATAATTTGGCTATGAAGCTGGATGGTCAGCAGGTAAAAATCCTGGGCACTTCGGCAAAATCAATAGACAATGCGGAAGATCGCGACAAATTCTCGGCCATGCTCGACCGGATAGGCGTGGATCAACCCGAGTGGAGCGCACTGACCTCTGAGGAAGACATGGAGAAATTTGTAGCGCGTGTGGGTTATCCCGTGCTTGTTCGTCCGTCCTATGTACTTTCGGGTGCAGCAATGAATGTGTGTTCCAACGAGGAGCAATTGCATAAGTTCTTACGGTTGGCAGCCAAGGTTTCAAAGGAACATCCGGTAGTCATCTCAAAGTTTATGACCAACACCAAGGAAGTGGAAATGGATGCAGTGGCTCGCAACGGAGAAATTATAGCCTATGCCATCTCTGAGCATGTGGAATATGCCGGTGTCCATTCTGGCGATGCAACAATCATGTTCCCAGCGCAGAGACTGTATGTCGAGACAGTGCGCCGCATCAAGCGCATTTCGGGTCAGATAGCTCGCGAACTAAACATATCCGGTCCGTTCAACATTCAGTATCTGGCAAGAGAGAACGAAATTAAGGTTATCGAGTGTAACCTTCGAGCTTCGCGCTCCTTCCCGTTTGTGAGCAAGGTACTCAAAATCAACTTTATCGACATTGCTACACGTGTCATGCTTGACCTGCCTATCGAAAGGCCAAATAAGTCGCTCTTCGATTTCGACTATGTGGGTGTGAAGGCATCGCAATTCTCATTCAACCGCTTGCAAAATGCCGACCCCGTGCTAGGTGTGGACATGGCTTCGACAGGCGAGGTGGGATGCCTGGGAGAAGATGCCAACTCTGCGCTGCTACAATCTATGTTGGCCGTGGGTATGCGTATCCCAAAGAAAAAAATACTCTTTGCTATTGGCGGACCGAAACAAAGGGCGCATTTGCTGGATACAATTAAACGACTTGTGGATCGGGGATATACCATCTATGCTACCGGAGGAACAAGCGACTACCTTAATGGCCTCGGAGTGGCGAACATACGGGTTTACAAGAACGAACATTTAGACGAGCACGGCCGACTGAAGCAACCAATAGTTTCAAACTTGATGCATAATAAGGAGATTGAGCTTTTTGTGGGAATCCCTGTGGATACGCTGGCAGACTCTGTGCACGACAGCTATTACCGCATGCGGCGAACAGCTGTGGACCTCAACATACCCTTGATTACTAATGCACGATTGGCGGAAGCCTTTATTAATGCCTTCCTCGATGTGCCTATCAACTCGCTCGCCATCCGCGAATGGAGTGAATACAAATAAATTCTAAACCCTTTTTTTTACGCAATAAAAATGAATGCTTTAACGTCAACCGAATTTTCATTTCCAGGACAAACCAATGTGTATCACGGGAAGGTGCGTGATGTCTATTTTATAGGGGAGGACCTGCTATGCATAGTGGCCACCGACCGCATCTCTGCTTTTGATGTTGTGTTGCCACAAGGAATTCCTTACAAAGGACAAATCCTCAACCAGATAGCTGCCAAGTTCCTCAATGCCACACGGGATATAGTGCCCAACTGGCTGCTGGCCACACCCGATCCAATGGTTTCGGTAGGCTATCGTTGCGAAGGCTATCCGGTGGAGATGATTGTTCGCGGTTATTTGTGTGGCTCCGCTTGGCGTGCCTACAAGGCTGGTGTCAGAGAAATCTGTGGTGTGAAACTGCCTGAAGGCATGAGAGAAAACGAAAAATTCCCCACACCCATCATCACGCCAACCACCAAAGCAGAAATTGGAACGCACGACGAGGATATATCTCGCGAAGAGATTATAGCGCGTGGACTGGTGCCTGAGAAAGAATATGCCTTGTTGGAGAAATATGCCTTGGCGCTTTTTGAACGTGGTCAGGAGATTGCACAAAGACAGGGACTCTTGCTCGTCGATACTAAATATGAATTTGGTAATTATAAAGGCCAAGTCATGCTCATGGATGAAGTTCATACACCAGATTCCAGCCGTTATTTCTATGCAGAAGACTACGCAGAGCGTTTTGCAGCAGGTAAGCCACAACGTCAGTTATCCAAGGAGTTTGTGCGCGAATGGCTCATGGAAAATGGTTTCCAAGGCAAGGCCGGACAGCAAGTTCCGGAAATGACTCAGGCGATTGTCGGCTCCATCACTGACCGCTATGTCGAACTCTACGAAGGTATAACGGGTGATAAGTTCGTTAAAGAGCAGACGACCGACTTGGCCAAGCGTATCGAAACAAATATCTGCGCCTACCTCACTAATCATTCATCCGTTAAACATCAATAATATGGCTGGATTTTTTGGAGCTATCAGTATATATCCTTGTGTGACGGATGTCTTCTATGGTACCGATTATCTTTCGCATCTGGGTACACGCAGAGGTGGAATGGCTACATATGATGAGACGACAGGCCATTTCAACCGTTCAATACACTCTATATCAAAGGCTTCGTTCCGTTCGAAAATGGAGGAAGAACTGCCTAAGTTTATCGGTAATGCGGGAATAGGCATTATCTCCGATACAGATGCGCAGCCCCTCTTGTTCAATTCCCGTCATGGTCGCTTCGCACTGATTACCATAGGTAAAATTAACAATTTCGAAGAATTGGCGAAACAAGCGCTTGAGCACAACATGCACCTCTCCGAGTTCTCTTCTGGAAAGGTCAACCCGACGGAATTGGTGGGATTGATGATTATTCAGAAACCGTCGCTCGAGGAAGGTATTCGCTATGCGCAAGAGCAAATAAAAGGTTCGCTGTCCCTCATGCTGCTTACAGAGAATGGAGTGGTGTGTGCGCGCGACTTATGGGGACGTACACCGGTCGTCATTGGCCAAAAAGAAGGTGCTTTCTGTGCTGCAAGCGAGCCATCGGCTTTCTATAACTTAGGTTATACCCTCGTTCATAACCTCGGACCAGGCGAAATTGTTCGGTTGCATGACAATCGCATGGAAAAGCTGGCAGAACCATTGCCCGACCACATGCAGATTTGTTCTTTCTTATGGGTGTACTACGGTTTTCCCACCTCTGTTTTCGAAGGTCGTAATGTGGAGGATGTTCGCAATAATATAGGCTTCGAAATGGGAAAGGAAGATGATATGCAGGTTGATTGCTGCTGCGGTGTGCCCGACTCCGGCATAGGCATGGCTATCGGATATTCTGAAGGCCACAACGTGCCATATAGGCGAGCTGTGACTAAATATACAACGACGTGGGCTCGTTCTTTTATGCCTTCGAGCCAGAATATGCGAAATCTGGTGGCGAAGATGAAACTCATACAGAATAACACCATCATACAGAATCGTCGTGTACTCCTTTGTGATGACTCTATTGTGCGCGGAACACAGTTGCGCGACAACACACGGTGCCTGCTCGAGGGAGGAGCCAAAGAAATTCACATGCGAATTGCTAGTCCGCCACTCGTTTATGCATGTCCCTTCATCAATTTCTCGGAATCAAAATCCGTGATGGAACTTATCACCCGACGCGTCATTGCGGAATTAGAAGGCGAGGAAGCTGCGATGAACGAAGAGCGAGTACACGCCTATACCATCACCGATTCACCAGAATATAAGCGAATGGTGGATTGTATCGCTGAGAAATTCGGACTACATTCACTCCGTTTCACCAAACTGGAAACACTTATACGTGCTATCGGATTGCCGCACAATCATGTCTGCACTCATTGCTTCGATGGCTCCTCCTCTCATACACTATAAGCCAGATGCAAATAGTTCATTTCTTTCGACTACCCTATGCTTTCAGCTTGAAATAAAAAATAAGAGTCAAATCAAACGAAATTGCAAACAATCACCAATGACCAGTCAAAAATTACCAATTTTAACGCAATCGCTATTCTCTGGCATCCTCATCGCAGTAGCTGGATGGGGGTTTTTGGCCAATTCAGCCCTCGGCATGTTCTTGTTCTGCGTCGGCTTAGTTGCCGTAGTTAAATACCGTGCTAAACTCTACACTGGCACAGCAGGCTTCATAACCGGATGGAAGGATGTCCTGCCGCTATTGCTCATTTTGCTCGGTAATATCCTTGGCACGCTCGCTGTAGCTGCCGTATCCCTTTACTCGCCTTTGGCCTTACCCGAAGCGGCAACAGGTATAATTGTGGCGCGATTAGGCATAGGATGGCTCGGAACAGGATTACTCGCTATCGGATGTGGCTTGTTAATGTCGTTTGCCGTAGATTTTGCGCGACGTAATAGAGATTTCTCAGACTGGTTGCCTCTTCTTTTTGCAGTGCCAGCGTTTATCCTTTGTGGCTTTCCACACTGTATCGCCGACGCCTTTTATGCTTGCGTCTACCTGCTCAATACACCCATGGATACGATAATCTCTTTCCTCCTACCTCTTACTTTTTATTATCTCTCCATTGTTCTCGGCAATTTCGTCGGCTGTAATCTCTATCGCTTCTTCCAATTACCAAAGTAATATCTACACATAGTTGGCTCGACAGTTTAAAGAGTTGGCTCAACAGTTTAAATTATCTCCGAGCTAATTTGGATTATCTCGGAGATATTATTTTGAGATGAAAGCACAAAAATCTCGAAAGAGGGCCACTGAGCACAACGCTAAGCAGCCCCTTTCGGGGAAAAGTTTAATAGAGCATAATCGAGCCTATTGCAAATAATGACAATAATCGTCCGCCGCTGCCCCAAGAAATGCTTGCATGGCAGCGGTGTTTTTATGTATCTTCGAAGCTTTTCTGTGCCATACACCATAATTATATATAAAGCGTAAAACGTGCCCAAAACCTTCTATAGTTGTTAAAAATCGGTCATGATTAAAAATAGAAGCAAGAATAATCAAAAAAAAATCGAAAAATATTTTGTGAGTAAAAAAATATGTCTACCTTTGCACCCGCTTCGGAGTAGTATCTCTGTGATTTGCTCCGTTAACAAGTATGGGCAAATACCAGAGTGGCCAAATGGGGCAGACTGTAAATCTGCTGGCTTACGCCTTCGGTGGTTCGAATCCATCTTTGCCCACGCACATTGCGGAAGTAGCTCAGTTGATAGAGCACTAGCCTTCCAAGCTGGGGGTCGCGGGTTTGAGCCCCGTCTTCCGCTCAATCGCAAAGCGAAAATGCTGTTATAGCTCAGTGGTAGAGCACTTCCTTGGTAAGGAAGAGGTCACGAGTTCAAGTCTCGTTAACAGCTCTAAGGTGATTCGGAAGAATCGGAAACCAAACGAAATCATTCATATAAATATAATTCAAAGCTATGGCTAAAGAACAATTTGTAAGAACCAAACCGCACGTAAACATCGGTACAATTGGTCACGTAGACCACGGTAAGACTACTCTGACTGCAGCTATCACCACGGTGCTCGCTAAGAAGGGTCTTTCTGAGGTTAAGTCGTTCGATCAGATCGACAATGCTCCCGAAGAAAAGGAGCGTGGTATTACCATTAACACTGCTCACGTTGAGTATGAAACTGCTAAGCGTCACTATGCACACGTAGACTGCCCGGGTCACGCTGACTATGTGAAGAACATGGTAACGGGTGCTGCCCAGATGGACGGTGCTATCATCGTAGTTGCTGCTACCGACGGTCCTATGCCTCAGACTCGTGAGCACATCTTGCTTGCCCGTCAGGTAAACGTTCCCCGCCTCGTTGTATTCCTTAACAAGTGCGACATGGTAGAGGACGAAGAAATGCTTGAGCTCGTTGAGATGGAAATGCGTGAGCTGCTCGACCAATACGAATTCGAAGAGGATACTCCTATCATCCGTGGTTCTGCCCTCGGCGCCCTCAACGGTGTTCCCCAGTGGGAAGAAAAGGTTATGGAGCTGATGGATGCAGTAGACAACTGGATTCAAGAGCCCGTACGCGACAAGGATAAGGCTTTCTTGATGCCTGTAGAAGACGTGTTCTCGATTACTGGTCGTGGTACCGTTGCTACTGGTCGTATTGAGACTGGTGTAGTTAAGGTAGGCGATGAAGTTCAGATTCTTGGTCTCGGCGAAGATAAGAAGTCGGTAGTAACTGGCGTAGAAATGTTCCGTAAGATCCTTGATGAGGGTGAAGCTGGCGACAACGTAGGTCTGCTCCTCCGTGGTATCGACAAGAACGAAATCAAGCGTGGTATGGTGATCACCCACCCGGGTGCCATCAAGCCTCACAGCAAGTTCAAGGCTTCTATCTACGTTCTGAAGAAGGAAGAAGGTGGTCGTCACACTCCGTTCGGCAACAAGTATCGTCCTCAGTTCTATCTCCGCACTATGGACTGCACAGGTGAAATCCACCTGCCCGAAGGAACTGAGATGGTAATGCCTGGTGACAACGTTGAAATCACCGTTGAGCTCATCTACTCTGTAGCCCTCAACGTAGGTCTTCGCTTCGCTATCCGCGAAGGTGGTCGTACCGTTGGTTCGGGTCAGATCACTGAGATCCTTGACTAAACCATCTACTACAGCGGCAGTAAGTTAGTGCCGTGAGGTTTTTCAAACCAATGGGCTCGCGCCTTTACAGACGTGAGCCTATTTCTACGGGAATAGCTCAGTTGGTAGAGCACTGGTCTCCAAAACCAGGTGTCGGGAGTTCGAGCCTCTCTTCCCGTGCTTAAAACAAGACGATAAACGATGTTTAAGAAATTTGTAACATATTGCAAAGAATGTTATGATGAATTGGCACATAAAACCACATGGCCAACTCGTCGGGCTCTGACGCACACTGCAATCGTCGTTTTAGTTGCTTCCATCATCATTGCAGTGATCGTTTTTTGCCTCGACAAGGTCTTTGAGCTCCTTATGCAGTTAATTTATCATTCTTAAATTCTGGTGACGCAATGGCTGTAGAAATGAAATGGTACGTGTATCGTGCCGTAAGTGGAAAAGAAGCCAAGGTTAAGGAGTACATTGAGGGAGGCATCCAAAACGGCCTCTACGACGGTAACGTTGCTCAGGTGCTCATACCGACAGAGAAGGTTTACACTCAGCGTGGCTCTAAACGAGTTATCAAAGAGCGTAATTTTCTGCCGGGATATGTGTTGGTAGAAGCGAGAATGATTGGCGAAACGGCGCATTTGCTCCGTAGTACGCCAAACGTGTTAGGAACCATAGGAGAAGCTCAGCCTCACGAAATCAACCGCCTGTTGGGTAAGGTCGATGAAATGCAAGAAGAAATCTTGGATATGACCATCCCCTACAATGTGGGCGACAAAGTGAAGGTGACCGATGGACCTTTCGGCGGATTCAGCGGTGTTGTCGAAGATGTAGACAATGCCAAGAAGAAGCTCAAGGTAATGGTGAAAGTCTTCGGACGAAACACACCGTTGTCGCTTGGTTTTATGCAAGTAGAGAGGGAAGGGTAGTGTTACGTAGCCTGTACTCTTTCTAATATTAGCCTGCCGCATGGTTTGTCGTGCGGTATTAATTACAAAAAATAAAGTAAATAAAGAAATGGCAAAAGAAGTTGCTGGATTAATCAAATTACAGATTAAAGGTGGCGCTGCAAATCCATCGCCTCCCGTAGGACCTGCTTTGGGTTCTAAGGGTATCAACATTATGGATTTCTGCAAGCAGTTCAATGCCAGAACTCAGGAGAAGGCCGGTAAGGTGTTGCCCGTAGTAATTACCTACTACACCGACAAATCTTTTACCTTCATCGTAAAAACTCCTCCTGTAGCAATACAATTGCTTGAGGCAACAAAAAAGAAGAGCGGTTCTTCTCAGCCTAACCGTCAGAAGATAGCTTCCGTAACTTGGGAGCAGGTTAGAGCCATTGCAGAAGACAAGATGCCCGACTTGAACTGTTTCACCATAGAGTCAGCTATGCGTCTAGTTGCTGGCACAGCACGTTCTATGGGTATCACTGTGAAGGGAGATTTCCCAGGCTAAATTATAAACACTTCAAAAATTTCAGAAAACAATGAGTAAACTGACAAAAAATCAGAAATCAGTTGCTGGAAAGCTTGAAGCTGGGAAAGCTTATACCTTGACAGAGGCCGCACAATTGGTGAAAGAAATCACCACTACCAAATTTGATGCTTCGGTGGACATTGACATCCGTCTGGGTGTTGATCCCCGTAAGGCAAACCAAATGGTACGTGGCGTAGTTTCGCTTCCCCACGGAACGGGTAAAGTTACCCGCGTTCTGTGCTTGTGCACCCCGGATCAGGAAGCTGCAGCCAAAGAAGCTGGCGCTGACTATGTAGGTCTCGACGAATATATCGAGAAGATCAAAGGTGGCTGGACAGACATAGATGTCATCATCACCATGCCCGCCATCATGGGTAAAATCGGAGCGCTGGGCCGTGTGCTTGGTCCTCGCGGTTTGATGCCTAACCCCAAGAGTGGTACTGTAACTCCCGATGTGGCAAAAGCCGTTCGTGAAGTTAAGCAGGGTAAAATTGATTTCAAGGTAGACAAAACCGGTATTGTGCACGCAAGTGTAGGAAAAGTTTCTTTCACCCCCAATCAAATTGAGGGCAATGCCAAAGAGTTTATTAACACGATTATCAAGCTGAAGCCGGCTGCTGCAAAAGGTACGTATATAAAGAGTATTTATCTTTCGTCTACAATGAGCATGGGCATCAAGATTGATCCTAAATCTGTAGAAAATAACTAAATTCGACTATGAAGAAGGAAGATAAGCAAATCATCGTCAACCAGCTCGGTGAAAAACTCAAGGAATACGCACACTTTTATCTTGTAGACGTTGCAGGAATGAACGCAGAAGCAACAAGCAGTCTGCGTCGCAAGTGCTTCCAGCAGGGCATCAAAATGCTTCTTGTGAAGAATACTCTTCTGCACAAGGCTTTTGAGGCTTCAGAAATCGATTACACTCCTCTCTATGATTGTCTGAAAGGCACTACGGCCGTATTCTTCTGCAATGTAGCTAATGTTCCCGCCAAACTCATTAAGGAGGAGAACAAGAAGAAGAACGAGATGCCAGCCCTCAAGGCAGCGTATGCCGAAGAAGGTTTTTATGTAGGAGCTAATCAGCTCGATGCGCTGTGCGCCATCAAGAGCAAGACTGAAGTTCTGGCTGAAGTGGTTGCTTTGCTGCAATCGCCTGCCAAGAATGTTATCTCAGCCCTGCAAGGTGCTGCCGGACAGAAGATTCACGGAGTGTTGAAGACCCTGGGCGAACGCCCTGAATAATTGAACCAGGCAACACTTGCTGGGCAGGCAAAAACAATAGAGAAGTCGCTTTGTTACATCAAGTGTTGCGGATGAAATAATAAACGAAATTAATAACAAAAAATACATTTACAAAAATGGCAGATATCAAAGCTCTTGCTGAAGAATTGGTAAATTTGACAGTAAAGGAAGTAAACGAGTTGGCAACAGTCCTGAAGGACGAGTACGGAATTGAGCCCGCCGCTGCAGCCGTTGCAGTAGCTGCTGGCCCCGCAGCTGGTGGCGAAGCCGCCGCTGAAGAAAAGACAGCTTTCGACGTAGTTCTTAAGAACGCAGGTGCTGCAAAGCTCCAAGTTGTTAAGGCAGTGAAGGAAGCTTGCGGCCTGGGCCTGAAAGAAGCTAAGGATCTCGTAGACGGAGCTCCCAGCAAACTTAAGGAAGGCGTAGGCAAGGAAGAAGCTGAAGCACTGAAGAAGGCCCTCGAAGAGGCTGGTGCTGAAGTAGAAATCGCCTAACCGACTCGAGTCTTACAAAAAAAATGGTTAAGGATCCTCTGGTAGGGGGTTCTTAACCTTTTTGTGTCTAAACATTTTTTGAAAACCAAACCAATAGATAAAACGAATGTCTTCTAGAGTAATCAACCAGCGTGTCAACTTTGCGTCTGTGAAGAATCCGATGCCCTATCCCGATTTTCTCGACGTACAGCTCAAGTCCTTCCAGGATTTTTTGCAACTTGACACTCCTTCGGAATTGCGTAAGAACGACGGTCTGTATAAAGTTTTTGCGGAAAACTTTCCCATTGCGGATACTCGCAATAACTTTGTATTGGAATTTCTCGATTATTACATCGACCCGCCCCGTTATAGCATCGAAGAGTGTCTGGAACGTGGCCTCTCATACAGTGTGCCCCTTAAGGCAAAACTGAAGCTTTATTGCACAGATCCCGATCACGAGGATTTTGATACAGTGGTGCAGGATGTGTTTTTAGGCCCCATCCCCTACATGACACCCAACGGCACCTTCATCATCAACGGTGCCGAGCGTGTAGTGGTTTCGCAGTTGCACCGTTCGCCAGGTGTATTCTTCGGCTCGAGTATCCATGCTAACGGCACTCAACTCTATAGTGCCCGCATCATTCCGTTTAAAGGTTCGTGGATTGAGTTTGCCACTGACATCAACAACGCGATGTATGCCTATATCGACCGTAAGAAAAAACTTCCCGTAACAACACTGCTTCGTGCCATCGGTTTCGAATCGGATAAGGAGATACTGCAGATCTTCGACCTTGCCGAGGAGGTAAAGGTCAACAAAACTGCTCTTAAGAAGGTTGTTGGCCGTCGATTGGCTGCACGTGTTATCAAGAGCTGGTTTGAGGACTTCCTCGATGAAGATACCGGTGAATTGGTTTCAGTGGAACGTTATCGAGTGAAGCTCGACCGCGAAGCTATAATTACCAATGAGAATATCCCCGACATACTTGACAGCGGTGTGCAGACTATTCTGGTGCATAAGGAAGAAAGCACGGCATCCGAATACTCCATCATTTTCAACACTTTGGCCAAGGACCCCAGCAACTCCGAGAAAGAAGCAGTACACTACATCTATCATCAGTTGCGCAATGCCGATCCTGCCGATGATGCCAGTGCTCGAGAGGTGATAAATAACCTCTTCTTCTCCGAGAAGCGCTACGACCTGGGTGAGGTGGGACGCTATCGTTTGAACAAGAAGCTCAATCTCGACACCGATATGGATACTCGCGTGCTGACACGCGAGGACATTATTGAGATTATCAAGTATCTGGTGGAACTCATAAACTCGAAAGCTACCGTTGATGACATCGACCACTTAAGCAATCGTCGTGTACGCACTGTGGGCGAGCAGTTGGCAAATCAGTTTGCTATTGGTTTGGCACGTATGAGCCGAACAATCCGCGAAAGAATGAATGTGCGTGACAACGAAGTGTTCACACCCATGGACTTGATCAATGCAAAGACCATCTCATCGGTCATCAATTCCTTCTTTGGAACGAATGCCCTATCGCAGTTTATGGATCAGACCAACCCGCTGGCTGAAGTAACACACAAGCGCCGTCTGTCGGCTCTTGGCCCTGGCGGTCTGTCGCGCGAACGTGCCGGATTTGAAGTGCGTGACGTACACTATACTCACTATGGACGCCTGTGCCCTATTGAGTCCCCGGAAGGACCTAATATCGGTCTTATCTCTTCACTCTGCGTTTATGCTAAAATTAATAGCCTCGGTTTCATTGAAACTCCTTATCGTAAGGTAGAGAATTCGTTGGTAGACCTCGATAACGATCATGTAATCTACCTTAGCGCTGAAGAAGAAGCTGATAAAATTATTGGTCAGGGCAATGCGCCCCTTCGCGAAGATGGGTCGTTCATCCGCGACAAGGTTAAGTGTCGCCAGGATGCCGACTATCCCGTGGTACCCCCCTCGCAGGTAGACCTCATTGATGTGGCTCCTCAACAGATTGCTTCAATAGCAGCAGCGCTTATTCCCTTCTTGGAGCACGATGACGCTCACCGTGCGTTGATGGGTTCCAACATGATGCGTCAAGCCGTACCTCTCATTCGCAGCGAAGCACCCATTGTGGGTACGGGCATTGAAAAGCAACTCTGCGAGGACTCACGCACCATGATAACAGCCGAAGGTCCTGGCGTGATCGAGTATGTCGATGCAACCACCATTCGCATTAAATATGATCGTACGCCCGAAGAAGAATTCGTTTCTTTCGACCCTGCAGTGAAAACCTACGATATCCCAAAATGGCGCCGCACCAACCAGAACATGACCATAGACCTGCGTCCTATTTGCGAAGTTGGCCAGCGCGTTGAGAAAGGTGATATCCTTACCGAAGGTTATGCTACTGAAAATGGAGAACTTGCCCTCGGTCGCAACCTTCTAGTGGCCTATATGCCATGGAAGGGATATAACTATGAGGATGCTATTGTGCTCAATGAACGCATGGTGCGCGAGGATATTCTTACCTCGGTTCATGTTGATGAATTCTCTCTCGAAGTTCGCGAAACCAAGCGCGGCATGGAAGAGCTGACCAACGACATACCCAATGTGAGCGAGGATGCAACGAAGGATCTGGATGAAAACGGAATCATTCGTATAGGAGCCCGTGTGGAGCCCGGTGATATCCTGATAGGTAAGATCACTCCTAAGGGTGAGAGCGACCCTACACCTGAAGAGAAACTTCTCCGTGCCATCTTTGCCGACAAGGCTGGCGATGTCAAGGATGCCTCTCTGAAGGCTAACCCATCGCTCTCTGGCGTGGTTATCAATCATCGTCTCTTCAAGCGTGCTCAACCTCATAAGGACCGTGCAGCCAAAGCTGCCGACAAGGCCAAGTTACTGGCGCTCGATGAAGAGTTTGAAAAGCAGGCCAAGAAATTGCGTGCCGAAATGGTAAAACGCCTTGGTAAACTCACCACAGGCTTGTTGTCACAAGGTGTGCGCGACAATCTCGGTGCCGAAGTAGTGGCCAAGGGTGTCAAGTTTACAAAGAGCGTAATAGAGAACCTTGACTATACTTCTGTATTACTCAGTAACTGGACTGCCGATGAGCACAAAAACGAACTCATTCGTCAACTAGTGATGAACTATCAGCGCAAGTATAACATCATGGATGCTGAACTGAAGCGTGCCAAGTTCGCTATCACCATCGGCGACGAGCTGCCCTCGGGCATTAACCAGCTTGCCAAGGTCTATATTGCTAAGAAGCGTAAGATTGGTGTGGGCGACAAGATGGCCGGACGTCACGGAAACAAAGGTATCGTTTCTAAAGTTGTTCGTCAGGAGGATATGCCCTTCCTTGCCGATGGCACACCAGTTGATATCGTGTTGAACCCTCTAGGTGTACCTTCACGTATGAACCTGGGACAGATTTTCGAAGCCGTTCTTGGAGCTGCCGGACAACGTCTGGGCGTGAAATTTGCCACACCTATTTTTGATGGCGCCAAACTCGAAGACCTTTGCGAATGGACCGACAAAGCCGGTTTGCCACGCTATTGCTCCACTCAGCTTTATGACGGAGGCACTGGCGAGCCATTCGACCAGAAAGCTACTGTCGGCGTGACTTATATGCTGAAGCTCGGCCATATGGTGGAAGACAAAATGCATGCTCGTTCCATTGGTCCGTACTCTCTCATCACACAGCAGCCACTTGGCGGTAAAGCCCAGTTTGGTGGTCAGCGTTTTGGAGAGATGGAGGTATGGGCTATCGAGGCCTTCGGCGCTTCGCATGTGCTGCAAGAAATCCTCACCATCAAGTCCGACGACGTAACAGGCCGCTCCAAGGCATACGAAGCAATTGTCAAGGGCGACAACCTGCCAACTCCGGGCATACCCGAGTCTCTGAACGTGTTGCTGCACGAACTGCGAGGCTTAGGTCTTAGCATTACGCTCGATTAATTTTAATACTCTTTACACATTAATAATCTACATTATATGGCTTTCAAGAAAGAAAACAAGATAAAGAGTAACTTCACGAAAATCACCATCAGCCTCGCCTCTCCCGAGGAGATTCAAGGCAATTCATATGGTGAAGTTCAGAAGCCAGAAACAATCAACTATCGCACTTATAAACCCGAACGCGATGGCCTATTCTGTGAGCGCATCTTCGGCCCTACCAAGGACTATGAGTGTCACTGCGGAAAATACAAGCGCATTCGTTATAAAGGCAACACCTGCGAACGTTGCGGTGTGGAAGTAACAGAGAAAAAAGTGCGCCGTGAGCGTGCCGGTCACATCACCCTCGTGGTGCCCGTGGCCCACATATGGTATTTCCGTTCGTTGCCCAATAAAATAGGTTATTTGCTGGGCTTGCCCACCAAAAAACTCGACTCTATAATCTACTATGAGCGCTATGTTGTGATTCAGCCAGGCGTATTGAGTGAGGAATGCGCAGAGCTAGATCTTCTCACTGAGGACGAATATCTGGAACTGACGAAAAAGGTTCCTCAGGACAACCAGTTCCTTGAGGATACCGATCCCAATAAGTTCATTGCCAAGATGGGCGCTGAAGCCGTTTACGACCTGCTTCGTCGCCTCGATCTCGACTCGCTGAGCTACGATCTTCGCAATCGTGCAAACTCTGACTCTTCGCAGCAGCGTAAAAACGAAGCCTTAAAGCGTTTGCAGGTGGTAGAATCGTTCCGAGCCAGCAAGAATGTGAATAAACCCGAGTGGATGATCATGAAGATACTTCCTGTCATTCCGCCCGATTTGCGTCCTCTCGTTCCTCTAGATGGTGGCCGTTTTGCCACTTCCGATCTTAACGACCTCTACAGACGTGTGCTCATACGTAATAACCGTCTGAAACGACTCATCGAAATCAAGGCCCCTGAAGTCATTCTGCGCAATGAAAAGCGTATGCTTCAGGAGGCGGTCGACAGCCTTTTTGACAACTCGCGTAAGAGTAGCGCCGTGAAGAGCGACAGCAACCGCCCCCTCAAATCGCTCAGCGATTCGCTTAAAGGAAAGCAAGGACGTTTTCGTCAGAACCTTCTTGGTAAGCGTGTAGACTATTCTGCGCGTTCAGTTATCGTAGTTGGTCCTGAATTGAAAATGGGCGAATGCGGTTTACCCAAACTCATGGCCGCCGAGCTCTATAAGCCTTTCGTCATCCGTAAGCTCATAGAGCGTGGTGTGGTGAAAACTGTGAAGAGTGCTAAGCGCCTTATTGACAAGCGCGATCCTATGATTTGGGACATTCTTGAATACGTTATGAAAGGCCACCCTGTGTTGCTCAACCGCGCACCGACGCTCCATCGTCTCGGAATTCAGGCCTTCCAACCCAAAATGATCGAAGGAAAGGCTATTCAGCTTCATCCGCTGGCATGTACGGCCTTCAATGCCGACTTTGACGGCGACCAAATGGCGGTGCACCTCCCTCTGAGCAATGATGCCATTATTGAGGCACAAATCCTGATGTTGCAGAGCCATAACATCCTGAATCCTGCAAACGGTGCGCCTATCACGGTGCCCTCACAGGACATGGTGCTCGGTCTCTACTACATCACGAAGATCCGCCCAGGTGCAAAGGGAGAAGGGCTCACCTTCTACGGCCCAGAAGAGGCAATCATTGCCTATAATGAGCACCGCGTCGACGTACATGCCCCAGTCAAAGTGCTTGTAGACGACATCGACGAAAGTGGCAACCAAGTGAGTCGCATTGTAGAAACATCGGTGGGACGTGTTATAGTTAACGAAATAATCCCCGCAGAAATAGGTTTTGTCAATACCATCATTTCCAAGAAATCGTTGCGCGACATCATTTCCAAGGTGATCAAGGCCGTGGGTATGGACCGCGCCTGCGAATTCCTCGACGGAATTAAAAACCTGGGCTACCGCATGGCATATGAAGGCGGATTGTCGTTCAACCTCGACGATATCATCATTCCCGAGGAAAAGAAAACCATTGTAAAGCGCGGCAATGACGAGGTCGACCAAATCACTGCCAACTATAACATGGGTTTCATCACCGACAAGGAGCGCTATAATCAGGTAATCGATACATGGTCTCACGTTAATACCGACCTTAAGAAGGTTCTGATGAAGCAAATGACAGAGGCCGACCAGGGTTTCAACGCCGTGTTCATGATGCTCGATTCTGGTGCTCGTGGTTCGGCCGATCAGATTGCCCAGCTTGCTGGTATGCGTGGTCTGATGGCAAAGCCCCAAAAGGCTGGAGCCGAGGGAAATCAAATTATTGAAAATCCCATTCTTTCAAACTTCAAGGAAGGAATGTCGGTGCTCGAATACTTTATTTCTACCCACGGTGCCCGTAAGGGTCTGGCCGACACCGCTCTGAAGACAGCCGACGCCGGTTACCTGACCCGTCGTCTGGTTGATGTTTCACATGACGTAATTATTACCGAAGAAGACTGCGGAACCCTTCGTGGACTCGTTTGCACTGCCCTGAAAGATGGCGACGAGGTAATATCTTCTCTCGGCGACCGCATTTTGGGACGTGTTTCAGTTCACGACGTAATTCATCCCGAAACAGGCCATGTCATCGTGGCGGCCGGTGAGGAAATTACCGAGCGCGTAGTCGATGAAATCGAGAACTCTCCAATCGAGAGTATCGAAATACGTTCCGTGCTCACCTGCGAAAGCAAACATGGCGTTTGCCAGAAGTGCTATGGTCGTAACCTCGCAACCAGTCGCATGGTGCAAATTGGTGAACCTGTCGGCGTAATTGCAGCCCAGTCTATCGGTGAACCTGGTACACAGCTCACGCTTCGTACGTTCCATGCCGGTGGTATTGCCGGTGATGCGGCTGCCAACGCTTCAATTGTAGCCAAGAGTAATTGCCGAGTTGAATTTGAGGAACTGCGCACTGTTGACGTCACCGAAGAAGACGGAACCGCAAGCAAGGTGGTAGTTAGCCGACTCACCGAAGCTCGCTTCGTTGACGAAAACACAGGTATTGTGCTTTCGGTGGTTAACGTGCCCTATGGCTCCCACCTTTTTGTCACCGACAAGCAAGTGGTGGAAAAAGGCACGCTCATAGCCAAGTGGGACCCCTTCAACGCCGTAATCGTTACCGAAAGTGCCGGTACACTCGAGTTCGAAAATGTGGCCGAAGGTACGACTTATCGTGTGGAAGAAGACGAAGCCACGGGATTGCGTGAACGCATCATCATCGAATCGAAGGAACGTAGCCGTGTACCAATGGTGCACATCGTTGCCGACGATGGCGAACGCCTTCGCACCTACAACTTCCCCATCAATGGTCATATTGCAGTCGAAGATGGTCAGAAAGTTAAGGCAGGCGACGTGCTGGTAAAGATTCCCCGCGCCGTCAGCAAGGCGGGCGACATCACGGGAGGTTTGCCCCGCGTTACCGAACTCTTTGAAGCCCGCAACCCGAGCAATCCTGCTGTGGTTAGCGAAATCGACGGCGAAATCACTATGGGAACCGTAAAGCGTGGGCACCGCGAGATCATCGTCACATCGAAGTTGGGTGAAGTAAAGAAATACCTTGTTTCACTTTCCAAGCAAATCCTTGTGCAGGAAAACGACTTCGTACGTGCCGGAACGCCGCTCTCGGATGGCTCCATCACTCCCGCCGACATCCTTGCCATTAAGGGCCCCACTGCCGTGCAGGAATATATCGTCAACGAGGTGCAAGACGTTTATCGTCTGCAAGGTGTGAAGATCAATGACAAACACTTCGAGGTCATCGTGCGCCAAATGATGCGCAAGGTGCAAATCGAAGAGCCGGGCGATACTCACTTCCTTGAGCAGCAAATCGTGGACAAACTCGACTTTGCCGAGGAGAACGACCGCATATGGGGCAAAAAGGTAGTAACCGACCCAGGCGACAGCGAAACCATGAAGGCAGGAATGATTGTTACTGCACGCAAGTTGCGCGACGAAAATTCTTTGCTCAAGCGCCGTGACCTCCGCCTGGTTCAGACGCGCGATGCCATGCCAGCCACTTCTACTCAGATCCTGCAGGGAATAACCCGTGCAGCACTGCAGACGAAGAGCTTCATGTCGGCCGCCTCGTTCCAGGAAACTACAAAAGTGCTCAACGAAGCAGCCATCAGCGGCAAGACTGACTACCTCGAGGGTATGAAGGAAAACGTAATTACCGGTCATCTCATCCCAGCCGGAACTGGTCTTCGTCAATTCCAGCGCATCGTGGTGGGCGACAAGGAAGAATACGAGCAACTTCACCAAAACGACGATGTCATCGAAATTGAGGAATAAGCAGCATAGCTGCCGTATCCCTAGAATAGTGAAATAGAAAGAGGCGAGACCTTGATGGTCCCGCCTCTTTCATGTTTATATGTAAAAAAACTACCTGTTGAGCACTTGTGTTAGTTCACCAACTTGTCATTGCTCACTATGAGATATGCATAAATGCTGATTTCAAAGGTTTTATGCATTTCCGCCTGGCATACCGAAGGGGTTGGCTGTGCGCCCGCCGCCGGCGCCCGCTTTGCCGGGATTGGGCAAGGCTATGGGGCCAAATACTTGTTCGTATTTTGCAATATTGTCCTGCAAGGCCAACAGCAGACGCTTAGCATGTTCGGGTGCCAATACGATGCGGGCTTTCACGTTGGCCTTAGGAATGCCCGGCAACAGACGAACAAAATCTATCAGAAATTCAGCACTGGAGTGGGTCAATACTGCCAGGTTTGCATAGATGCCCTCAGCAACTTCGGGCGTTAGTTCAATTTTCAGTTGGTCTTGATTATCCATAGTTTATTAAAATGTTTGTGGTAAGTTTAGTGCAAAGGTAATAATAATGCGCAAAGAGACAATAGAAATCCTTTGAAATGGCAGTTATTTGCGAGACGGACGTGTCATATTGCCTGCCTTTTTGCGGCAGAGTGGTCGATTTTTCTTAATTTATGTAAAAAAAATCATAAAATAACGAAACTTTTTTGCTTTTCTTCTTGTTCAAATCATAGAAAGTAATACTTTTGCGTCGTCTAATGTAGACAAATCTCAATTTATTGTTTCACATAAATCTATTTTATTCACAAAAAGTTATGAAAAAAGTTGTACTTCTTTTTGCTGCAGCTATGCTGACGGTGTCTGCTTCTGCACAATTCGTAGGTAACAAGTTCTTCGACAACTGGTCTATCGGCGTTAACGGCGGTACTCTTGCTCCCGTTAAAGGCGGTGCCTTCTGGAAGAACCAGCGCGCTCAGGCTGGTATCGAGCTCACAAAGCAGTGGACTCCCGTCCTCGCTACTTCGCTCGACCTGCGTACTAACGTGAACACAACTCCTAACAAGACTTTCCTCGATCAGGTAAGCGAAATGTTGCAGCTCAAGGTTAACTTCAGCAACCTTTTCTGCGGCTACAAGGGAGCTCCCCGTTTCTTCGAGCTCGAGGGTGTTGCCGGTATCGGTGTTGGCCAGAACATTAGAGGTAGCAAGTTCAAAGATTGGCAGAACTTCTTTGCTTCTCGCCTTGGTTTGAACTTCAACTTCAATGTTTGCGACGCTTGGACGGTTTCTCTGAAGCCCTCTCTCGTCTACAACCTTGATGGCGAAATGTACGGTTTCGATCGTCACCCCAATGCTCAGTTCAACATTTGGGATGCAGCAGCCGAACTCACAGCTGGTGTAACCTACCACTTCAAGAGCAGCAACGGCGCTCACTACTTCACCAAGGTTCGTCCCTACGACCAAGCTGAAGTTGACGGTCTCAACGCTAAGATCAACGACCTCCGCGGTGTTGTTAACCAGCGCGACGGTGTGATTGCCGACCAGGGCGTACAAATCGCTGAGCTGCAGCGTCTGCTCAACGAAGCTCGCAACCAGAAGCCCGCCGTTCAGGTTGTTGAAAAGTCAAATGACACTAAGACTCTCGAAAGCGTAGTAACCTTCCGTCAGGGCAAGAGCGTCATCGACGCTGCTCAGCTCCCCAACGTAGAACGCGTTGCTAACTACCTCAAGAACCACGCTAACGCTAAGGTTGTGATTAAGGGTTACGCTTCTCCCGAAGGTAGCGCTGAAATCAATGCCAAGATCGCTGCTGCACGTGCTGAGGCTGTGAAGAACGCTCTCGTTAAGAAGTATAAGATTGCTGCTAACCGCATTACCGCCGAAGGTCAAGGTGTAGGTAACATGTTTACTGAACCCGACTGGAACCGTGTAGCAATCTCTGCTATCGAAGAAGCTAAATAATAAGCCCTCCGTTTACTAACAGCTTATAGTAACATTGAAGGCATGAATCCGACAGGGTTCGTGCCTTCAACTTTTCATAGTGAATTATGCAGTGGAGGAGGGTGCTGCAATGAAAGAGAGCCAGTGTCTTCGCACGCTGGCTCTCTTCCATTGAATCAATCGTCTTGTTTCTTCACTGCATGAAAAGTTCCAAAAGCTCGCGGTGATGGCCAGGCACAATGATGTGGTGGTTGCCAATGGGATTGGAGAGGAAGTATTCTGCCTGTGAGGCCTCGTCGAGCCTGATGAGCTGCTGTGTGCGGCAAAGATCGGGCTGTTGAAGGTTTTCGGTCAGTGTGCCTTCTGCTATGAAGTAGCGTTGCAGGTCACCAGATACTTTAAAGATGGTGACAGGCCCCGGACTCATAAATCCTCTTATCCCTACGCCGATTCCCGACTCGTAGTGGGTAAGCAGCTCGTAACGTTCAATGAGGTTGAAGGGAATAGTGCAATGGGCAAAGATCATCTCTCCCGTTTCGATGTCTATGCGTGCCGGGTTGGACTGAAAACCTGTTAGCCCAGTGAGGGCCTTTACAATGGCCATCGAGAGCATGGACGGCACGTCACCTTCACATCCGGCCACAATGCCTTCGCTGTTGAGTTTAGCCAGTGCCAGGCATCCCGTATTGTGAACGGAAGTTAGAAGGTCGAAGCAGCGCAGTGTAAAGCCCTTCAGGTTGTGACGGTCAACGATACCTTTCAGAGCGCGATAAATTTGCCAGGCTCCGGGCAACGCTTGTGCAATGTCGGGATTTGGATGTGGCTCGTGGTTGTTGTCGAGTGGTGTCTGTGCAATCTTGTCGAGCAGTTCTTGCATGGGAATCTGTAGGAGCTCCATCCCCAGCCGTTTGCGAATTTGTGGCTCGTTTGCCTGGCTGGCAATGAGCCAGTCCGAAGGTTCGCCTATGGCGGCAAAATGTGTGCCCTTGAGTGCTGCTCTTGCTTTGGCCACGGTGCATAGTTTAACTATACGCCGGGCTATGAATTCGGGATTGCCATGCACAATTTCGCCCTCAAGGCCCTGCTGTTTCAGATAGGAGAGAATTTCCATTGAGGCAGCCAGCGAGTTGCTCTTACCCGATGTGAGCAGATAGAGCGGTGTCTGGCTTTGTTGCCTAAGGTGGGGCAGCAAGCGTTTCAGAATACCTTCGGTGCCGCCGGTGCGCACGTAGAAGAGGTTGAGTGGCCGTTCGCCATACTCAGTGTAGTCGTCGTCGAGAAAATCATAGTCTATGTTCAGGCTGCCGAGAAAGTCTTTGGTGGCTGCGGCTATAGCTTCGGCATTGTGAAGCTCAGAGGTGAGTGTGAATATGCCTATGTCGTGTTTCATGTGTAGGTGATGTGTTTTCAAAAAGTGGGCACTCTCGCTGTGCGGGGGCGCCCACTTTCTTGTGTTCCTTTATGAGGCTTTATGCGCCTGCGTGGTATGTTTACTTGTCGAGGTCTATGAGTACATATTTTTTCGACCCGAGACCGATTTTTTCGGCATAATCGGTAATATAGGTGCCGTGCTGTCGGTTAATGCGCTCAATGAGGGGCTTGTTGTCATCGCCCGGACTTGCCTTGTGGCTGAACACTTTGTCGAGGCAGGCTTGGTCGAGCGCCACGGGGTCGAGGCTGGCCATGATGCCCATGTCTTTGAGCATGGGTGCGGCAGGGTGTCCGTCGCAGTCGCAGTCCACCGACATGTTGTTCATCACGTTGATGTAGATGTTGTTGTCGCCAAAGTAGTTGTGTACAGCTTGTGCGGCAGCAGCCATCGATTCGAGGAAGTGGTCTTGCTCGGGCAGTTTTTGCCATACTTCGTCGGCGCTGGCTGTCACGCCGGCCGAATGGATGTAGGCTTTGCCGGCTGTGGAGGCCACACCGATGGAGGCGTTTTTGAGCACTCCGCCAAATCCGCCCATGGCGTGCCCCTTGAAGTGGGCCAGGTTGATGAGGAAAGTGTAGTTGGCCAGGTGTTCGCCCACAATGTCATATTTCAGGTGTTTCTGGTCCTTTACTGGTATGCGTATTTCTCCAAATTCATCCATCAGGTCTACGGCAAAAATGGAGTCGAATCCATGTTCGCGAATGGTTTGCCAGTGTTTGGCAGGGTCTTGGCGACTGCCGCCATAGGCCGTGCAACATTCCACGATGGTGCCGTTCACCTCTTCCACAAGGTTGCGGATGAGGGTGGGCTTCAGGTAGTGGTTGTTTCCGCCTTCGCCGGTCGAAATCTTTACGGCCACGCGGCCTTTGGCTTCGTGTCCGAGGGCTTTGTAGATTTTTACGAGCGCTTCGGGTGTGATTTCCTTGGTGAAATACACTTTCGATTGGGCCGATGCTCCAAGCATAAAGACGCTGAGCAATGCGCTGAGCAATAATTTCCGTTTCATAATGATGAAAGAGATTTAGAGGGTTAGTAGTTATACATTTATGGTGTTTCTTTGTTTTTTTATACTTTTATTTCCATGGGTAGCGTGCCATGCGTTCGAGCCCTTCGGTGAGGGTGGCGCGTGGGCAGGCAATGTTGATGCGCACGAAGCCTTCGGTGCCATACATTTCGCCCTCGTTCACCCACACGCCGAAGTGTTCCTTGAGGTCGTGGGAAATGGTTGCGGATGATGCCTGCTGGCTGCGCACATCGACCCACACAAGGTAGGTGCCTTCGAGGCGGGTTACGGGCAAGTGGGGCATGTGTTCAGCAAAGAATTGTCTGACCATTTGGTAGTTGTTCCACAAGTAATGGTTGAGTTGGTTGAGCCAATCTTCGCAGTTATTATAAGCTGCAATAAGGGCGTCGATGCCAAAGGGATTTACGTCGCACACTTCGTTGATGTTGATGGCGCGGTCCACTCGGCGTCGCAATTCGCTGTTGGCTACAATAACGTTGGCTATTTGAAGTCCGGCTATGTTGAAATTTTTGGTGGGCGAGTTGCACACAATGCATTGAGCCTCAAACTCGTGGCCGATGGTGGCGTAGGGTGTGAACGTATGGCCGGGCATGATGAGCTCGCAGTGTACTTCGTCGGAGATTACGGTGACGTGGTGGCGCAGGCATATTTCGCCCAGTCGCTGCAGTTCCTCGCGTGTCCATACGCGTCCGGCAGGGTTGTGCGGGTTGCATAGCAGAAAGGCTGTCACTTTCTCGTCGGCAGCCTTGGCCTCGAAGTCGTCGAAATCTATGTGGTAGGTTTCGTTTTCGTAAACAAGCGGGCTGTCGGCCACTGCGCAGCCGCAGTTTCTGATGCTCGAGAAGAAGCAGTTGTAGACGGGAGTCTGCAGGAGCACTTTTTCGCCTGGCATGGTTACGGCCTGTAGGGCTGCCGAGATGGCGGGTACTACGCCTGTGGTATAAATCACGCAGTGGGGGTCGATGGTCCACTGGTGGCGCCGCCTAAACCAGTTGGTGAGGGCATCGTAGTATTCGTTGCCCACGAGGGCGTAGCCAAACACACCGTGGTCCACGCGCCGGCGCAGGGCTTCCCTTATGGGCGCAGCCGCTTCGAAGTCCATGTCGGCCACCCAAAGGGGAATGACGTCGTGCTGGGCTTCGTCCCATTTCACGCTGCCCGTGTGGCGGCGACATATGGTCTTGTCGAAGTCGTAGTTCATGGTCTGATCCTTATTCGTGTTGGTTTAGTCTATGATGCAGTCGGCTGGAGCCTTGATGTTCTGGTCGATGATTATTTCTCCATACGAGTCGGCATGGATATGTCCGTGGCGCGGATTCTTTACGCTGTGGATGTGGCCTTTGATGGTGGCTTCTACGTCGCTGTATTCGAAGGCCAGGTCGCTTTCAGCATCGAAGGTGCAGTCTTCGAGCACGAGTCCGTCGCAGTAGCAGAGTGGTTGTGAACCGCTGATGTGGCAGCGAATGAGGTGCAGGTTGCGTGAGTTCCAGGCCAGAAATTCGCCGCTGATTTCCGAATCGATGACGGTGCAGTTGTCGGTTTCCCAAAAAGCGTCCTTTGTGTGGAGCACGGAGTTGCGGATGACGATGTTCTTGGAATACTGAAATGAGTAGTTCCCTTCGAGGTGGAATTTGTCTATTTCGATGTCGCTACAGTTCATCATGATGTAGTCGGCCTTTTGTGCCTCCACGTTGTTCAGCTTGATGCCCTGGCAGTGCCACAGTGTTTCGAGGGCATTGGGCAGTTTCACGTTGGTGAGTCGCAGGTTTTGCATGTCGCGAAACATCTTTGGGGCTTCAACCAGTGTGTCGGTCATTTCGAGGTCGCGCGAATACCACAGGGCAGCGCGTGCTCCCTCGGTGAAGAGGCAGTTGCGCACGGTGAACCGGTCGGTGTTCCACAACGGATATTTGCCTTCGAACCGACAATCCTCGCAAAGAATGTCGCTACATTCCTTGAGCGACGATTCGCCGGCATGGATAGTTACGTTTTTCAGCCTGAGGCCGTGTGAGCAGTATAGCGGACGTTCGCCGCCAAATTCTTGGTTGGTTATTTCGGTCATTATTAAGTTTGTTTTGTTAAAGTTCTTCTTTTTGTATGCAGCGGGTCAGCATGCCTCGGTTGCAGGTGTTGTTGCCGCGATGGAAGTGTGGCTTCCCCATCGGCGCGGTCCATACATTTTCAGATAGAGCTGCACAAGGAAGATGAGTCCTCTGAAGCAGAGCTCGATACACATGGCGAGCCACACTCCGTGGAGCCCCATGGAGGGGGCGAGCAGGGCTGCCAGCGAGAGCCGCACGGCCCAGATGCTGCCCAGATTCATGATGGATGGCTTGAGTGTGTCGCCGGCGCCCACAAAGACGCTGTAGCTCACGATGGCTGCGGCAAACATGGGCTCGGCCCAGGCTTCGATGCGCAGACATTCCACTCCCAGTTGGTGCACCTCGGGCACTGGGGTGAGAATGCCCATCATCAGCGGGGCGGCCACATACATCACCACGCCCATTAGCGACATCACTACCATGCCCGTGCCCACTGTAATCGTGGCAAACCGGCGCATCAGGTCGGCGCGCCCTGCTCCCAAGCTTTGTCCCACGAGAGTGGTGGCAGCTTCGGCAATGCCGTAGCCGGGCATGTAGCACAGGCTCTCGGCTGTGATGCCAAAGGCATTGGCCGCAATGGCAAACGTGCCCAGAGGGGCTACAATGATGGTGGTCACAATCTGGGCCGAACACATGGCCACGTGTTGCAGCATCATGGGCGACCCAATTTTTACGGCCCGCTCCAGAGTGCGGCGCTCGGGGCGGAAGCTGCCGCGTTCGTGGGTGAGTCGCAACTCCTTGGAGCCCATGCACAGGAACGAGAGCATCACGAGGACACTGATGGCAAAGGCCACCGTGGTGCCCAGCGCGGCTCCCACGACGCCGAGTCCCAGGCCCGGCATGTTGAAGTGGAATCCCCAAAGGGTGACCTCGCGCGTGGGAAAGATAAAGAGCATGTTCATCACCACGTCGAGTGCGCAGGCGCCCACATTGACGAGGCTTGGCACCAGCATGTTTCCGCTGCAGCGCAACATGCCGCCAGCGAGGTAGTAGAGCTGCATGAGCGGAATGGTGAGGGCAAAGATAAAGAAGTAGGCCGAGGCATTCTCTGTGATGTCGGGCCCGCCTCCCAGCCAATGGGGCAGCGGACCGCTGATGAGCACCCCGACGGCCGTGACCACCAGGCTGAAGGCAAGGGCCGAGGCCAGTGCCTGGCGCAACACATTGCGAGCGCCCTCGTTGTCGCGGGCGCCAATGCGGTGGGCCACTTGCACACTGAAACCGCTCGTCACACCGGCACAAAGGCCGCCAAAGAGCCATGTGGTCGTAGCCACCAATCCAATGCTGGCACTCTCGGCAGCGCCCAGGCTTCCCACCATCGAGGCATCGATATATTGCATGATGATGCTCGAAACCTGAGCCAGAATGGCCGGCATCGACAACGACGCCGTCAGCAGCAGTTGCTGGCGCGTGGTCATGCGCTTTCCTTCGCGCACCATGTTGAGCAAATGGTTGCTTTTCATGCTTCGATGGTTGGGTGGTATTGTTTTGCGTTGCAAAATTAGCAAAAAAAAGCCTACTTAGCCCGTTTATGCCAAGCCGAAAAGCCACTATTGAATGCCCCTTTAGTGTTAAATATTATTTAATGAGTTACTCACCAAAGAGTTGAGCCAACAGTTTCAACAACTGAGCCAACAGTTTCAACAACTGAGCCGACAGTTTTTTTAAGTGAAGCAATAGTTTTTGCGAATGCGGCAGTTTGTTGGCATTGCCAGGTACAGCTTTTTTGCCTCGTGCTGCGAAAAACACCGGCCGGCCTGCAGGCAAGACAGAAAAAAGAAGTAACTTCGCAGTCGCTATGCCTCGATTTGCCGACATATTGCTGCCGTTGGCACTGCCCTCACCGCTGACCTATATTCTGCCCCCCAATTTACAACAAGTGGCCGTGGGGCAGCGCGTGGTAGTGCCCTTAGGCAAAAAAAGAATCTATACGGGCATCGTGGTGAGTATTCACGATAAAGAACCCGAGCCAGGCCTCAAACTCAAGGCAGTAGAAGCTGTAGAAGACGAGAAACCCCTCGTTCTGCCTCAGCAGCTCAGCCTCTGGAAGTGGATGGCCGACTATTATATGTGCACCCTCGGTGAAGTGATGAAGGCCGCTCTGCCCTCGGGCCTGAAACTCGAGAGCGAAACCGTAGTGACCCTCAGCGACGATGCCGACGTGGACTTGCTCGAAGGCACGGAGGCTCTGGTGGCGCGCACCATCGGAACATCGGAGTGCAGTCTTGACCAGTTGCGCAGCAAGTTGCCGCGCACGGGAGTGCTGAGCGCAGTGCGCCGCCTGCTCGACCGACGCGTTATCTGCGTGCGCGAGGCGCTAAACCGCCACTACAAACCGCGCACCGAAACACATGTGCGGCTGGCAGCAGAATACTTCGGCGAGGAGCGGCTCAACGAGCTTTTCTCCACACTTAGCCGCACCCCAAAACAAGAGCAATTGCTGCTGCGCTACCTCGATCTGGCCCATGCCTCGGCTGCCCTCGCCCTGCACAATGCTTCGCTGCTCAAGGAAGTGTCGAAAAAGGCACTGCTCCGTGCTATGGACAGCAGCGAATATGCCTTAACCGCACTGTGCAGCAAGGGAATACTCGAAACTTATGCCTACGAAATAGGTCGCCTCGCGACTCCCCAGGCCATTCCGCAGCTGGCAGGACGTCCGCTCAGCACGGCGCAGCAACGTGCCTGCCACGAAATCGACCGCATTCTATGGGCCGACGGCCCGCAGCATCGCCCCGTTTGTCTGCTCCACGGCATCACCGGCAGCGGAAAAACCGAAATATACATACAGCTCATAAGGCGCGAGCTCGCCGCCGGTCGGCAAGTGCTCTATATGCTGCCCGAAATAGCCCTCACTACGCAAATTACAACCCGATTGGGCCGCGTCTTCGGCGAACAAATGGGTGTGTATCACTCCAAGTTTCCCGATGCCGAACGTGTGGAAGTGTGGCGCCGGCAGATGAGCGAGAAGCCCTTTGCACTGATACTCGGCGTGCGCTCTTCGCTCTTTCTGCCCTATCGGAACCTGGGTCTCATCATCGTTGACGAAGAGCACGAGGCCAGCTATAAGCAGCAAGACCCCGCTCCGCGATACCACGGCCGCGATGCCGCCCTTGTCTTGGCCCAAAAGTGCGGCGCCCGTGTTTTGCTGGGCACGGCCACTCCCTCGGTGGCCGTATATCGTCGGGCGCTCGAGGGAAAATATGGCCTCGTAAAGCTTGAAGAGCGCTACGGACAGGCACAGCTCCCTACAGTGGTGGTGGAAGATGTGAAAGAACTGAGGCGCAAAAAACTGATGAAGACACCCTTTTCGCCACGGCTCATAGACGAAATGCGCAAAGCGCTCGGCCGACGCGAGCAAATCATACTCTTCCAGAACCGCCGGGGCTATGCCCCCGTACTCACCTGCCGCACGTGTGGCTGGTCGCCACGTTGCACACGCTGCGATGTGGCGCTGACCTACCATCAGCGCGATCGGAAACTCGTTTGCCATTATTGCGGTGCTGCCTACGACGTTCCAACCCAATGTCCCAACTGCGGAGATACCGAGCTGCGCGATGTGGGGTATGGAACCGAAAAAATTGAGGAAGCTGTGAAGCAACTCTTTCCGCAGGCACGCACCTCGCGCATGGACCTCGACACCACCCGCTCGCGTGCCGCCTACGAAAACATTATTGAAGACTTTCAGCAGGGACATACCGACGTGCTTATAGGTACGCAGATGGTTACAAAGGGCCTCGACTTTGGCCGTGTGAGCGTTGTCGGCATCCTCAATGCCGACCAGGGCCTCAACGTGCCCGATTTCAGAGCCTTTGAGCGCACCTATCAAATGCTGTCGCAAGTGGCAGGCCGTGCCGGACGTAGCGAAGCTAAAGGCATGGTGGTGCTGCAAACGCAGCAAGTTGAGCTGCCGCTCATACGTCAAATCGTAGAAACCGATTACGAAGGGATGTATGCCGATCAAATAGAAGAGCGCAAAATCTTTCGTTATCCGCCCTTCTGCCGCATTATCAATATATACCTGCGCCATCGGCAGGACTCCGTGAACATTGCGGCAGCGCAAGCCTTAGCCCAAATGTTGCGCCCCTACTTTGGGGCCAATCTGCTCGGCCCGGAGCGGCCCGTGGTGGGGCGGGTACACTTGTTCTACATTCAGAAATTTCTTCTCAAGGTGGACCCTTCGTTGTTGCCATCGGGAGTGCGACGCACACTGACCGCCGCCCGCGAAGCATTGCTGGCTATACCCCAATTCCGCAACGTGATGGTGCACTTCGATGTGGATCCACAATAAAGATAGTATTTATTAACTTCAAACTTCCAGATGAACGCGTTATATACCATATTGCTGCTCGTTGTCTCCAATGTCTTTATGACCTTGGCCTGGTATGGCCACCTCAAGTTACAAGATATGCACGTTTCAAACCATTGGCCACTTATCGGTGTGATTCTCTTTTCGTGGGGGCTGGCCTTCTTTGAGTATTGTTTCCAGGTACCGGCCAATCGCATAGGCTTCGAAGGCAACGGCGGCCCCTTTTCGCTCATTCAGCTCAAGGTGATACAAGAGGTGGTGTCGCTCATAGTCTTTACTGTCATTGCCACCATGATGTTCAAAGGCGAGTCCCTGCAGTGGAACCACTTGGCTGCCTTTGCTTGTCTGGTGCTGGCTGTCTATTTCTCTTTCCTAAACGGGTAGGAGAACCTCTTTTTGCGAGCTCTTAGCGCTCTATCCCGTAAATTTTAGTTATTTTTGCGAAGTAAAACGCATCAAACTGTTCTGCTATACGTCAATGTCTGTAAATATCCTCATACCGTCGCTGTCGCAAATCACTGAAGCAGCGCAAAGTTTTGTGGAAATCATGGGCTCCCGCAAAGTTTTTGCCTTCTATGGCGAAATGGGGGCAGGGAAGACCACCTTTGTGCGTGCCATCTGCAAAGCCCTCGGGGTATGCGAAGTGGTTAATTCGCCCACATTCTCGATTGTAAACGAATATGAGTCGGAAACCACAGGTCAGGTCATCTTTCATTTTGACTTTTACCGCATCAATCGCATTGAGGAAGTCTATGACATGGGTTATGAAGAGTATTTTTATAGTGGAAACGTGTGCTTTATAGAGTGGCCCGAACTCATTGAGGAGCTTCTGCCCGATGATGTGGTGAGGGTATGCATCTCTGTCGATGCAAACGAGGCGCGCAAAGTTGAAATAAACAATTGACAGCGGAACTAAACTATCCGAATTTTATAAAACTATTTTCAAAATATACTTTATGAAAAAGCTAATTTCACTCTGCTTTTTGCTCCTTCCCCTATTCTTGGTTACAACTTCGTGCTCCGATGATCATCTGAACATGTACGAAAGAGACATCGTGGGCGAATATATTGCCGATGATGGGTCCTGCTTTGTGGGCTTCTATGACGACCACTACGGAATTTGGGAATATCGCGACAGCTTTAGCTTCGATTTCGATTGGAGTGCCAAGGCCCACAGCATTTATCTTCGCGCCTCAACAGGTGAATCGGCCTGGTATGAGTATTCAATGACCAACGGCGGCAACCTTATCATCTATAACTTTGATGAAGCAGGCGACCTGCTTCTTCTTCGCAGCAGCCACCGCTACTGGTAAACAAACATCCTAAAGCCTGGAAGCCATGCTTTTTAGCGACATCATAGGACAAGAAGAAGTGAAAGAGCAATTGCGCAAGCAGTTGCGCGAAGAACGCGTGGCCCATGCCCAATTGTTCTATGGCCCCGAAGGCGTGGGAAAAATGCCCATGGCCCTGGCCTTTGCGCAGGCATTGCTTTGCCCTCACCGGAAAGGTGCAGAGGCCGATGCCACTTGTCCTGCGTGCCGCATGGTTGCCAATCTGCAGCACCCTGACTTGCACTTTGTTTTCCCAGTGATAGGGGCTAAAGACGTGAGCGACCAGCATATTGATGCTTGGCGTGCCATGTGGAAAGATAGCCCTTATTTTGATGCACAACGTTGGTATAGGCAACTCAGTGAGGAGGGAGGAAAATCTTCTGAAGGCAATCAGCAACCGCAAATCCATGTGAGCGAGAGCGAGCAGATATTACGCAAAATAAGCCTCACTTCGCAGCAAGGGGGTTATAAGGTGATGATTATCTGGCAGCCCGAGCAAATGAATGTGCAGACAGCTAACAAACTGCTGAAAATCCTTGAGGAGCCCACCCCTCGCACAGTGTTTATACTCGTTAGCGACCATGCAGAGCGCCTGCTGCCCACTATTCTGAGCCGTACGCAGCGTGTAGAATTCCGTCCGCTCAGTGTGGCCGAAATGAGTGAGGCTCTGCAGACACGTAATGCCCTTCAAAGCGCAGATGCCAGCCGCATTGCCCGACAAGTGGGCGGAAACTATGTGAGAGCCCTGCGCCAAATACATATCGATGAGGATGCTGAGGAATTTTTCGACCTTTTTGTACAACTGATGCGTCTTTGCTATATGCGCAAAATCAAGGACCTCTATCAGTGGGCCGAAACGATAGCGTCGTGGAAGCGCGAGCGGCAGAAGCACTTTCTGGAATACTGCCAGCGATTGGTGCGCGAAAATTTCGTGTTCAACTTTGGTCGCCCCGAGCTCAACTCCCTTTCGCAGCGTGAAGCGGATTTTTCGCGCAACTTCGCCCGCTTTGTAAACGAACGAAATGTGATGGGCATTATGAATGAACTGAGTCTGGCTCAACGCGACATTGCGCAAAATGTGAGTGCGCGCATGGTATTTTTCGATTTGGCCATTAAGATGATTATGCTTCTTTTAAAGTAGAGGCTGCGCATTACGGTGAAAGCACTAAGGTGTCTCCTGATTATTGATGAGCAGGAGACACCTTAGTGTTTTGATTTCGGTTTTCTGAAACTTTGGTGGACCGGGAGGGGATTGAACCCTCGTCCAAACGGGGAATGAATATGTTTTCTACACGCTTATCTCCGCTAAAATTTTCGTGCCAAGGCGAGAGCGGAGCCGCCTACCATGGCCTTATCCTCTAAAAGTTTCGCAGCGAGCGCGAGGCAACTCACTGTTATTCCCGATTTTGCTGCACCGCCAGGTCAAGACGCCTCGGAAAAAACGGCTTCTTGGGCGATGTCTCGTTCAAGCTCCTGGAGCTCGAATAAAGCCGTCCTACTGTACTTCAGACTATGCAGCGAGAGCGTAGTTGTTTTCGCCAGTTAAATTTTTTGAGGACCGAGATTAAAGTGCCGCCCCTCGGCGCACTGCGTGCTTGCACACCCCTCCTCCCGCTGTCAAATCCATTCCGGCCCTTTCGACAAGTGGGTGTTGGGACGGCAAAAGTAATTATTTTTCTTATTACCAAAGAATAATCTGTCACTTTTTTAGATATCACTCTATAGAGACTGTTATTCTCCTACGCTGGGTTTGTTGGTTGTCAGGCCTTTTTGCACCAAATACTCCGTGGCTTGCAAGTTAGCAAACACATATTGTTTTAAAGGCACAAAGGCAGAAGAGAAGGGCACGGGGTGGAACTCGCCTGGTCTTGACACATCGTAGCAAAAATCACGATTTGCATCGGGATTAAATATATAGAGCAAAGAGTCGTTGCGTGCTGCCACAACATTGTCGGCGCTATAGAATATCATGGGGCGCCGCTCGCGAGTGAGGTCTATCCCAAAGTTGTTTTGTACATACGACACTCCGAGATACCCTAAAATAGTTGGAGCTAAATCAATTTGCCCTGCAAAATCAGAGCGCTCTTCGGAATTAATGCCCTTTCCGTAAATGATGAGAGGAATATGGTTGAAACTTTCAGCTACTTCATATTGTGTTTGCCCCAGTTTCTTGCCGTGGTCGCCCAGAAAGATGAAGATGGTGTTGTCAAACCAAGGGCGTTTGGCTGCTTCGTTCATAAATTTTCCTATGCTCCAGTCGGCGTATTCCACAATTTGCAGTTCAGGGTCTGTTGTGTGTGGATGGAAGTAGGGCTGAATAATGTAGGGCGGATGGTTCGAGATGGTGAGCAGTGTGGCCAGGAATGGGCGTCCGCTTTTGGCACGTTCGTCGAGTACGGGCAACGCATATTCGAAAAGATAATCATCGGGCACTCCGAAGTGGTTGGCAATTTTGTCTGCAGGGTAGTTCTCCTGAGCATAGACCTCGTCGTAGCCATTGGTGCGCAGAAAGGCATTCATGTTGTCATATTGTGATTCGTGGGTCATGAAAAACAAGGTTTGCCAACCTTGCTCTTTCATCACGGTAGGTAGTCCGCTATATATAGGGATGTTGCTTCCTTTCATGGCGTTGCGCTTCATGATGGAAGGAAAACCGTATAGTGTGGCGTAGAGCCCGTGGTTTGTATGGTTTCCGGCGCTATAGAAGTTACAGAAAGAGAGCCCGTTTCTATAAAGACTGTCGAGCACTGGTGTAAGCTTGTTGTCATTGCCAAATCTCTCCATGAGCAGGGCGCTCATCGATTCCATAAACACTACCACTACGTTTTTCTTTTCTACGGATTTTTTTTCGAGCGAAACCTGGCGCGCCAAAGGCGAGATGCCTACCATTCCGTCTCGGCCGAGCCATTGTTTCACCAGCTCTACGGCCTCGTTGCTGTCCATCAGATGGAGCGTGCGGTTCTCGCTGCGTTGGTCGTCCAGAGTAGTCTGAAGTAAGCAAAATGCGGCGTTGAGGCCCATTTGGTTGAGCACTGTATTGTCGCAATAATAGGCTTGGCTCACCTTAATTGGGTTGTAACCCATGCGACCTCGCATGCCGAAAATGCAAAGGCCGATGAGAAGAATCGAAACAAGTTTGGCTGTGAGGTTACTAACCTTAAATTGCCATTTTCCACTTTTGTTTTTGGAAGGTGACGGGTGGTCAATAAGCCTTTTTTCAACTTTTTTTCTCCAAAACCAAAGAAATAATCCGAAAAGCACCACACTTGCTACATAAAGCAAAATGTACTTAATCCAAGTAACTTCGCCAAAAAGCATGCCAGCTGTCTGCTCAGGATAGGCAAACCATTGCCAAATGCTCGAATTGAGCGTCTTCGAGAAATAGTCGAAGTAGGGAATGTTGGCTACGGTGGCCATGAAGACAAGGGCATAGCTAATGCCCATCCATAGACTCATAATTTTTAGATGCCATCGTCTGTAAATGCCAACAGCGCCTATTACAAGGCAAAATGTGAGGGGTAAAAAGAGCAAGTAGCACCCCACTACGTTGTCGAACCACAACCCACGCAAAAAAGCTGGCCATGCTGAGGCAGACTCTCCCTGTAGGGTAGGGCTCATGGCTAGAAAGAAAGCACCGCGGTGAACTGACATGAACAGGAGAGCAACCAAGTGGCAGCCAAGTGGAAAGGATAGCAATTGGAAAAAGCGTTTCATAAGCGTAGTTTGGGGCTACAATATTACAAACAAAATAGCATATGACGTCCGTCCCTTGTTGCTTTTTTCAAAAGAACGTAGTAATAAAAAGATTGTGCGCATGAATTTTGGAGTGAGCCTCTCGCTGTCAGAAAGATTGGGATAGTGTCATGTTCGAATGAATGATATGTCCCGTATTCTGCTCGTTTCGAAAAATAACTCTTTAGTGAAAAAATCTGTTGGCTCTATAGGAAAAACAGTTGGCTCAACGCTCTGTTTTACATTGTTGCGTAGCTAGAGAAGTCCCATAAAATAATTTATTGGGGCGGCTAATTGAAAGAATATTCCTATCTTTGCAGCGTTTATATTATCGGATTAGCTTAAAAGAACATTTCATGTTGAAGTATTCTTATATTTTGGCCTTGTTGGCGTTGTTGCTCACGTCATGCATCAAGGGCGAGCCGCAGAACATGGAATGCGACATTCTTGAGGCATGGGTGGATGACGACCGTCTGGCTGAGCACTTTGCTCAGAATGCAGATATGCGCATCATTGATGTGCCTTCGAGCGAGGAGCAGCTGACATTTGTTGTCAGAAATCGCTCCGCGCTGCCTGCCATGCCCATAAACTTCAAGCTCTCGCCTGGGGCAACTATCTTTCCAGTGGGCGGAAGCCTGCAGGATTTCAGTCAGGGCCCCGTGACCTATACCGTGACCTCAGAAGATGGCCAGTGGCAACGAAAGTATACGGTAGACTTCCGTGAAGCAGTCATGCCGGGCCATCTTTATGACTTTGAAGACTTTGAGTTGAGTAGCGACGGCAAATACTACGTGTGGTTCGACATGGCCGACGACGGAACGAAGAACAGCATTTGGGCATCGGGCAACGAGGGCTTTATGATAGCAAAGCCCAATGCTCCTTCTGAAGATTATCCCACCGTGCCCGAAGCCAATGGCTTTGATGGATATTGCGTGAAACTCACCACGCGCTCCACAGGTTCGTGGGGCCGCATGTTCAAGAAACCCATTGCTGCGGGCAATCTTTTCTTCGGCAGTTTTGACAGTCGCTTTGCGCTGACCAACACGCTCAAAACGACCAACATGGGCATAGTCTATACCAAGGAACCCATAAAGGTGACCGGCTATTACAAATATACTCCAGGCGAGGTGTTTACCGATAAAGATTCCAAGCAGGTTACTTCGCGCACGGACGAACCGGCCATCTACGCGGTGCTCTATCTCAACCACGATGAGCAGGGCAATAAAGTGATGCTTCATGGCGACGATGTGCGCACCAGCCCCTACATAGTGAGCCAGGCCGAAGTGTCCACACTGCCTCCGACCGATGAGTGGCGGCCCTTCGAAATGACCTTTGAGGCTTCTGCTCCCATCGATGCATCATTGCTCAGGGACGGAGGCTACAACCTGGCTCTTGTGTTCTCGTCGAGCAAGACGGGCGACATGTTTGAAGGCTCTGTGGGCAGCACCCTGTATATAGATAAGGTGGAAATAACATTCAAGAACGAAGAGTGAAAAGATGAAAGCCATATTGTCCATAATCCTCGCTGCGGCCCTAATCCCTGTGCGTCCTGCGACGGCACAAGGTGTGAAAGAAAAAATACAGGTGAAGGCCCGCTTGGGCTATGCCATAGGCGGTACTGCCCCCATAGGCTTGCCCGCCACAATCCGCAGTATAGAATCGTTTAAGCTAACGCCCAACTTCATGGTAGGAGTGGGCGGCAAGTACCGATTGTCGGAGAAGCTCGGACTGCATGCGGCCTTGCACTACGAAATAAAAGATATGGACGGCGAAATAACCACTAAAGGCTATCACATGAAAGTGAAGATGGACGAAGACGAACTTGAAGGCGTCTATACCGGACATGTGCGCCAAAAGGTTCGCCAACGCATGTTTACCATCCCCATTCAGCTGACCTGCGAGATTAGTCGGAGAGTGCAGCTAAAAGCCGGTCCCTACCTCTCGCTGCTGGTAGACAAGGATTTTTCGGGATATGCCTTCGACGGCTACCTGCGCAAAAACGACCCTACGGGTATAAAGGTCGTAATGGGTAGCAAGGAGGGAGAATGGGCCACCTATGACTTCAGCGACGACATGCGTTCCTGCCAGCTTGGCGTGGCCGTTGGTGTCGACTGGACCTTGGGCTCACAGTGGGGCCTGTCGGCCGACCTCTCATGGGGACTCACCGGCATACATCACAGCGACTTCAAGACAGTGGAGCAGACACTCTTTCCTATCTACGGCACTATTGGCCTGTTCTACAGAATAATATGACATAACGATGTCCAAAAAATATAAACTAAACTAAAATAGCTTATGAAGAAATTCTTTACTCTACTTTTTGTTGCCGTAGTGGCCATCGCTGCCAAGGCAACCGATTACAATGTACCCATCACAATTAGTGTAAACGGCGTGTCTGTTGACCAGACCGGTGTTGTCACCGTTGTTAAGAACAGAGGGTTGTATAATTTGACCATGAAAAACTTCATGCTTCAGGGTGCAGACGGCCCCATGCCCGTAGGGAACGTGGAGCTTAAGGGCATCAAACCCATTCAGGATGGCAATGCCACGCTGCTAATCACCTCTCAGAATGTGAAAATAACAGCGGGCGATACCCCAGGTGTATCTTTCTGGATGGGCCCCAATCTGCCCGATGTGCCCATTAACCTGCGTGGAAAAATTGAAGGCAACAGCTTGCGCTGCTACATCGATATCGACATGACGGAGACTTTGGGCCAGGTCATCAATGTGGCCATAGGCAATGGCTATCAGATAGCCAACGCAAGCTTTGAGAGTTGGCACACGTCGAAAGACAGCTATGTGGAGCCCAATGCCTGGCACTCGTTCGAGAGCGGTACGGGTAGTCTGATTGGTAGTGCCGGAAATCATATATCTAAGTCAAGCGATGCTCATTCCGGAGATGCATGTGCACGTGTGTTTTCAACTGAAATGAATTTCATTTTCTTTAAAATCATTGCCAACGGCACCATGACAACAGGTCGAATGAATGCAGGCAGTGCAAGCCCTGCAGACAAATCCAACCATGCCTATATAGACTTGAGCTCGACCGATAAGGATGGCAATGGCGATCCGTTCTATACTCCGATGTGTTCTCGTCCCGACTCTATTGCCGTATGGGTGAAGTTCAAGCAGGGCACAGCGAATGCCTCTCATCCCTATGCAACGATAAGCGCAGTGATTATTAGCGGTGACGGCCGCTATCAGGACCCAGAGGACCAGGCATATACCAATGTGGTAGCCAAGGCTAATAACAACAAAATTACCCAGACCAACGGCGAGTGGGTGCGTGTGTCGGTTCCCTTTGTCTACACCGAAAATACGGCCGACCCCAAAGCCTTATTGGTAACTCTCTCGACCAATGCTGATGCAGGACAAGGTAGTGGCGGCGACGAGTTGTTGGTAGACGACATCTCTCTCATCTACAATGCCAAGGTGACCGGTCTGAAGATCAAAGGTCGGAATATATCCAGATTTACTCCCTCGAAGACCAACTACCAGATGGAGCTGAACGAAGAAATTACGGCCGGCGACATCGAAGTGACCGTTGATGGAAAGACAGCCCATGTGGTGAAGGAAGTAGAAGTGGATGGCGCCTACTACGTGTGCACCATAAAAGTACTTAACGCCGACATGTCAACCATGTCGCAATATGTAGTAAGAGTTAAGAGTACGGCAACCGGCATTAGCAGCCTGAACCCTGTTGCCAGCCATCAGCCCACATACTTTACGCTCGATGGCCGTCAGGCAAAAACACTTGTTCCTGGCCAGGTCTACATATGCCGCCAGGCCGATGGAACCACTATTAAAGTTATTCGCTAATAGCAGCGACAGATAAAACAAAAGAGGGCGTGTCGCGCCCTCTTTTGTTTTCTTAATACTCGTCCTCGTTGAAAACTTGGCTCACAATTGATAGTCAGTAACTTACGCTATTCTTAACTATCTTTAGCCAAATAAACCGCACCATCAAAGGCGATGTAGGGCGATTGCAAAGCAAAATGGACAAACAAATCCGTTAGACCACCCATGTACTTATAAGTATCACCCAGGCTTCCTCTAAGAATTATCTATCTATTAAATTTAACTTACAATGCTCATTATCATAACGAACGCCTATGAAACGTATTGGCAAACTGTTACCTTCAACTAACTTCTCCACTAACTTTA
>CADBQP010000026.1 GCA_902796835.1 uncultured Bacteroidales bacterium | reverse complement strand
GAACAACTTTTGGGGCAGGAACTCTCTTCCAGCGAAGGCCGCAGGGGCCCGAGATGCACCTTGTAAGCGCGCTTATAAAGAATACTCATTCTAAACGAAACAACAAAAACTTAGAAAACCTCAGCAAAAACGTAATTTTCAAACACAAGGAAGCCAGTAAGGAGGAAGCTGCCGCGTGGCAGCACTCCTGAACTTTCCTGATGGCTGCCGCTATAAATGTGGCAGCCATGCTGGGGCGATGTAACGGAAATCCCCGTCTGCGAACGCAGGTGCGTTTGCGGGCGGGGATTTTTTGTATGTTTGCATAAAGCAGGCGCGGAAACTATCGGCTCGATAGTTGAAAGAGTTGGCTCGACAGTTTTGTCTGTCGAGCCAACTCGCTTTTTCTTTTTTATTTAGAAGTGTGACATTATGAATACTGACTTTCTCTATGTAATTCACGCTTATGCTGAGCCCCGACTTTTGAAGTCAAAAACTGTTAAATTTTATTTTTTCGAAAAAAATCAGTTCGCCCCTTTTTAGATGTCCTGGTGCAGTGTTTTTTGAAGGCGAAAAGTCGCGAAAAGTTGACAGCCGTTTTTTGCATGCCGTATCTTTGCATCGTCGTTCGGATGGTTGTGGACCGTCTGTTGTGGCTCCGCATGATTTTATTGTGCGAATAAAAACAATAAACCCTTTATTCTTTTTTTAAGTTTAACCCTTTTTATAGTTTATGTGTATGAACAACAATTCAGAGAAGCGTCAAAAAACGATTAGCATTGTCATCCAGGCACTTATTGCCCTGCTCACCGCCCTCTCCGGGGTGTTTGCGGGTTGCCAAATGGCTTGATCGAAAAGTTGTAGACAGAGGGTAGGGAGCCTGTTGCGACCACCAGGCCCCTACCTCTGAACTTTAGCGCGGGCAGTAATCATTTTTTTGCTTGAATTCCATCGATGAAATCGCAAATTTTTAGGAAAGGAGACGCGACGGAGTTTTGCGTGTTTTAACAAATAAAGTTTAGTTTTGACATAATACTTCTTAGTAGAGCCATACCTTTGCCCCGTGAAAAAATTGAACAGAGAAACCCTTACTTGCATTGTAACAAAAACTTAGATTTTACCACGAAGACAATGAACAGACAGAAAAGAAATCCCAATTTGGGAGAGCGTTTGCACAATCCGCTCAACATACGCTATGCGACGCAGAACCGCTGGAAAGGGTTGCATGCAAGGCAGCCTGAGGTGAAAGGATTTTGCCATTTTATAGACGATGATCATGGCCTGCGTGCCGCCATTGTTTTGCTGAAGAATTATGTGATGCATCATGGACTCGCCACGCTCGAGCAGATTATTTATCGCTGGGCGCCGCCGACTGAGAACGACACTGAGATTTACATAGCCTGTGTGGCAGGCCGCAGCGGAATAGGCCGCAGTCGAAGGATAGACATATCGGCAGGAAGCATGGATTTGTGCTACCTTGTTTCGGCCATGGCTCGTCAGGAAACAGGAATGCGTTTTGTGCCGGCCCATGTTGAGATGGTGCGCCAGCGTTTCGGCATATGAATTTGGAACGTTGCAGAAAAAACTTATAAATCAGAACCATACAAAAAAAATGAAAAGAAGAGAATTTGCTGAAGATGTGTTTCCCCATTTGCGGCCTCATGCTGCCGTGGAATGCTTGCGTCGTGCCATCGAGGGCGACTCGTTGCTCTATCGTGCCCTGATGCGCACAGGCTATAAAAAGCACAGTCACCACCTTACCAGCCGGCAAGTGGCAGTGTTGCGATATTACTTGTGTTGAGATGAGCTCTTTTCGGGTTGCGATATTTAGAAAACAAGAATACGCTTTACATTTGTAAATTTTTACGCGAAAAAGGCTTGTAAGCCAAAATTTATAAATAAATTTGCAAGCAAGTAGCCCCAGAGGCTTCGTAAACCTGAAAAAAGAGCGATACAAATGAGCGATAAATTGAGAGTAATTATTAGTGGCGGCGGCACGGGCGGCCATATATTCCCGGCCATTTCGATTGCCAACGCCCTGCGTGAGAAGCGACCCGATTGCGAAATACTTTTTGTGGGCGCCGAGGGGCGTATGGAAATGCAGCGTGTGCCTGCTGCCGGCTATGAAATAAAAGGTTTGCCAGTTGCCGGTTTCGACCGCAAAAACCTTTTGAAGAACGTGCCCGTGTTGTGGAAGCTCTTCAAGAGCCGCAGGCTGGCCAGGCAGATAGTGCGCGATTTTGCCCCCGATGTGGCCATCGGTGTGGGCGGCTATGCCAGCGGCCCCACCATTGAGGCGGCCCAGTCGTTGGGCATTCCCACGCTGCTGCAAGAGCAGAACTCGTTTGCTGGGGTCACCAACAAATTGCTGGCTAAGCGTGCCAGACGTATTTGTGTGGCCTATAAAGGCATGGAGCGCTTTTTTCCGGCCGAAAACATTGTGTTGACCGGAAATCCCATTCGCCAGAAACTATTGGAGCAGAATGCCGACAGAAATGCCGCCCTGCAGACGTTCGGTCTGGTGCCGGGCAAAAGCACCGTGCTCATTGTGGGTGGTTCGCTGGGAGCCCGCACGCTCAACGAGAGTGTGTTGGGAAACCTGAACCTCATTCGCCAACAGGGCAAGGTGCAATTCATTTGGCAAACAGGGAAATACTATAGTGCCGAGATTGCTCAGCAGTTGGAGCAGCGCGGCCGTCCTGCCAACCTCTGTGTGACCGATTTCATTGCCGACATGGGTGCGGCCTATTCGGTTGCCGACCTGGTGATATCGCGTGCCGGCGCCGGTAGCATCAGCGAGTTTTGTGCGCTCGGTAAGCCCGTGATTTTGGTGCCCTCGCCCAATGTGGCCGAGGACCATCAAACGAAAAATGCCCTGGCCCTGGTTCAGAACGAAGCCGCCCTCTACGTGAAAGACGCTGAGGCGCGGCAAACGTTGTTGCCCTTGGCCATCAACACCGTGCTCGATGCCGAAAAACTGATGAGGCTCTCGAAAAACATTTTGCTCATGGCCTTGCCCAATGCCGCAAGCGACATAGCCGACGAGGCACTGAAACTCGTGGAGGCAGGCAGCTGATGCATGCTCCGAAACATTAAAACACAAAAAGAACGCAGACAGAAGAAGCATGAACGCAGACTTGAAAGAAACAAATCGACATATAGAATCGGCCTATTTCGTAGGAGCAGGGGGCATTGGGATGAGTGCCCTCGAGCGCTATTTCATGGCCCACGGTGTGAAAGTGGGCGGATATGACCGCACCCCTACGCCGCTCACAGGCGAGCTGATGAAAGAAGGTGCAGCCATACACTTTGAGGACAACGTGTCGCTCATACCCGAATCGATGCGGCAGCCCGAACATACGCTGGTGGTCTATACCCCAGCCATTCCCGAGAGCCACAGCGAACTGCAGTATTTCAGAACTCATGGCTTCGACATAAAGAAGCGGGCCGAGGTGCTGGGACTCATAAGCCGGCAGAAACGCAGTCTTTGCGTGGCCGGCACACATGGAAAGACTACCACGTCGAGCATGGTGGCCCACCTGTTGCACCAGAGCCATGTGGATTGCAATGCCTTTTTGGGAGGCATATCGAAGAACTTCGGCACAAACTATCTTTTGGCACCTGAGTCGCCCTATGTGGTGGTGGAGGCCGATGAATATGACCGCTCCTTCCACCATTTGCGGCCCTATGCCAGTGTGATAACAGCTACCGATGCCGACCACCTTGACATTTATGGCACAAAAGAGGCCTATCTGGAAAGTTTCAGCCACTACACCAGCCTGATTCAGGAGGGTGGCGCCCTGGTGGTGCATCGCGGCCTGGAAATGAAGGAGGCTTTGCAACAGGGTGTACGCCGATATGACTATTCCCGGGACGAAGGCGACATGCATGCAGAAAATATCCGCATAGGTGGTGGCCGCATAGTTTTCGACTATGTGTCGCCACTGGGCAACATCAGCAATGTGGAGTTGGGTGTGCCAGTGAGCATCAATATTGAAAACGGCATTGCCGCCATGGCTTTGGCCCAGATAGCCGGGCTCACGGCCGAGGAGATACGTCGGGGCATGGCCACGTTCAAGGGAGTGGACCGCCGTTTCGACTTCCGCATCAAGAACGACAAGCACGTGCTGCTTAGCGACTATGCCCATCATCCCGAAGAGATACGCCAAAGCATCAGTTCTATTCGCGAAGTGTTTGCAGGGCGCAAAATCTCGGTGATATTCCAACCCCACCTGTATAGCCGCACCCGCGACTTCTATCATGACTTTGCCGACAGTCTGTCGCTGGCCGACGAGGTGTTGCTCTGCGAAATCTATCCTGCACGCGAGCTGCCCATAGAGGGTGTGACGAGTAAGATAATCTACGATGAGCTGCGGCCTACAATGGAGAAGGAACTGATAAGCAAATCCGACGTGCCCCGCATTGTGGAGAGCCGCGATTTCGACGTGCTCATTGTGTTGGGAGCCGGCGATGTGGAGAATTGCATGGATGACTTGGAACGCATTTTGAGCCAGAAACAGTAGAAGCACGAAATGAAGTATTTTATAAAATTCTGCGTAGCCATTTTACTGGCCGCCTATCTGTTGTATGTCTTCGTGATGATTTCGGGCCGCCCGAGTCAGGAAACATGCCAAAGCATTGACGTGATCATGGCCGACAGTGCCCAATCGGGGTTTATTACGCCCGAAGTGGCCACGAAAATGCTTGAGCAGTCGAAGGTCAATCCTATAGGAAAAAAAATGGCGGAAATAAGCAGTCAGGATGTGGAATCGGTGTTGGTGAGGAGTTCGTTTATCAACAACGTGGTGTGCTATAAGTCGCCCGGAGGCAGGCTTGGCATCATCATAGAGCAGCGCCTGCCGATTATGAGAGTGATGTCGGCCAATGGAGACGATTACTACATAGACAGCGAAGGCAACACGATGAACAACAGCGGATATAGTGCCGACCTGGTCATAGCCACGGGACACATCACCAAGAGTTTTGCTTCGAAGCAGCTGGTGAACTTGGGGATGTTTCTTCGCTACAACGATTTTTGGAACAACCAGATTGAACAAATCAACGTAGAAAAAGACGGCTCCATTGACCTCGTGTCGCGGGTGGGCGGTCAAATCATACACCTGGGCAACGCACAAAACCTGGAGCAAAAGTTCAGCAACATGATGGCGCTCTACGAAAAAGTGATACCTACGGTGGGCTGGAACAAGTATTCGCGTTTCAACGTGGAACACCTCAACCAGGTGATATGCACCATTGCCAAGCCATAGGGCGGGGCCTTGACAGAAGAACAAAATAAATCAAAAAAAAATACAACACATGGCAAACAACGACAATTTCATTGTGGCAGTAGACCTTGGTTCGTCGAAGGTGAGTGCCATAGCAGGTCGCAAGCAGGCCGATGGTGCCATACAGGTGCTGGCCTTTGCACAAGAGCCCTCGGAAGCATTCATTCGCAAGGGCCGCATCAACAATTTCGACAAAATGTCGAGCTGCATTGCAAACATTAAGAAGAGATTGGAAGAACGCCTGAAAAAAGGCGTGGGAAAAATGTATGTGGGCATTGGAGGCATGGGAATGCATACCACCCCCAACACCATCCTCAAGACCTTTCCGGAGAAGATAAAAGTGTCTCAGGAAGTAGTGAACAGCATCATTGAAGAAAACCTGCAGGTGCAAACTCAGGATCGCGAAATTCTGGAGACTATTCCACAGGAATATACCGTGGACACACAACGCACGCTCGAGCCGGTGGGAATTTTAGGTGCCCGCCTCGAAGGAAACTTTCTGAACATCATCACAAATTCTGCTACTCGTCGGCAAATCACCGATTGTTTTGCCGAAGCCAACATCGAAGTAGTGGACCTTCCCATTTCGGCCCTTGCTCTGGCTTCGCGCGTGACCACCGAACCCGAGCGGCTGTCGGGGTGCGTATTCGTAGACATGGGCGCACAAACCACGTCGGTGGCCGTATATAGCCGCAACATCCTGCGCCATTTGGCAGTCATACCATTGGGCGGAGCCAACATCACGACCGACATCATGCAAGCCTTCGATATAGAAGAAAAAGAAGCCGAAGACTTGAAGCTTCACTATGATTTTGCCATTGAGAGCATCGACGAGAGCGAAGAAGAAACCTTCACCGTCAGTCATGGCCGCACCTATAAGCTGAATGAACTCAAGGAGTTGGTGGGTGCCCGTCTGGAGGAAATCATAGCCAACGTGCAACATCAGATAGAGTACACCCAAATGGCCACCAGCCAGATTAATGGTGGCATAGTGCTCACAGGCGGAGTGTCGAAAACACCTGGCATCATTGAGGCCTTTAAGACAATCACCAAGGTCGATAAAGTGCGCCTCGTATCGAATAAATATCTTCAGTATCGCTGCGACCGTCCCGATTTTAACAACGATGATACATATAACACCGCCATCACTCTTATCGAAGAGGGCGACGTGAACTGCTGCAGCGGGCAGCTGGGCCAGGAAAACGACTTGTTTGCAGAGCGCCAACGCGTGGAGAGCCAAAAGGCCGCCGAAGCCGCAAAGCGCGAAGAGGCCGAAGCCGCAAAGCGTGAAGAAACCGCTGCTTATGAAGCCATTAAGGACAGTCGAGACAAAGATGCCATTGAAGCCTTTCTCGAAAAATATCCCAACAGCATCTATGCAGCCGACCTCCGTGCCCAGATTGACCAGATAGAAAAAGAAATTAAGGACGAGGAGGAACGCGCCAAAAAACAGCGTAGGAAAGACGAACGAAAAGAACGCTGGAAGAAGTTTATTGGGAAACTGAGAAACATGATGGACGACGAGTAGCAAGGAGTCCCCTGTTGTTCAAGTCTATCATAACGGCTTCGAATGACAGTCCTTACTCTTAAAGTCACCCTTATTTCACGAACAAACATAAAACATAAAGACCATGTCAGTAGAACTCAACGATATGATAGAAATCACGGGCGCGCCCTCGACCACGCCCAGCATCATCAAAGTTATTGGCGTAGGAGGCGGTGGCGGCAATGCCGTGAACCACATGTATCGCGAAGGCATTCACGACGTAAACTTCGTGCTATGCAACACTGATTCCAAAGCTCTCTGCGACTCTCCCGTCCCCACTCGTCTGCAACTTGGCAAGGAAGGGCTTGGCGCCGGAAACCGGCCCGAGCGTGCTCGTCAGGCTGCCGAAGAGAGTGTGGAGGACATTCGCCGCATGCTCGACGACGGCACCAAAATGGTGTTTATCACAGCCGGTATGGGCGGTGGAACAGGCACCGGCGCCGCCCCGGTTATAGCTCGCGAGGCCAAAGCCATGGGAATTCTCACGGTGGGCATCGTAACCATACCATTTGTTTTCGAAGGAAATGTGAAGATAGACCAAGCGCTCGACGGAGTAGAAGAAATTTCGAAACATGTCGATGCACTGCTCGTAATAAATAACGAGCGATTGCGCGAAATCTATCCCGAACTGAATGTGCTCAGTGCTTTCGAAAAAGCCGACAACACCCTCTCGGTAGCCGCCCGCAGCATAGCCGAAATTATTACGATGCATGGCATCATCAACCTCGACTTCCGCGATGTATGCACCGTGTTGAAGGATGGAGGAGTGGCTATAATGTCGACAGGTTATGGCGAAGGCGAGGGTCGAGTAACCAAAGCCATTGAAGACGCCCTGCACTCACCATTGCTCAACAACAATGACATTTTCAATTCCAAAAAAGTGTTGCTCAGCATTTCGTTCTGCTCGGAAGATGCCGGCGACAACCTCATGATGGAAGAGATGAACGAAGTGCACGACTTCATGTCGAAATTCCATGCCGACGTAGAAACAAAGTGGGGGCTTTCTACCGATACTTCGCTGGGCAAACAGGTGAAAATAACCATCCTTGCCACTGGCTTCGGCATTGCCACCGTGCCAGGCATGCAGAAGAAACTCGATGCCGAAAACGAAGAGCGTCGCCGCCTTGAGGCAGAGCGCCAAGAAGAGTATGCAGAACGCCGCGACCTTTATTATCGCACCAGCGACAAGATGGGCGGACAGCGTCGCCGGCCGCGCATATTCCTCTTCAACCAGGAAGACCTGAGCAACGAAGAAGTAATAAGCCTCGTGGAACTCACACCCACCTATAAGCGCAGCAAGGAAACACTCAACGAAATTAAGAGCAAAACCTTCTCGGAAACGCCCTTTGAGCCCGACGATACCGATTTGACAAACGTAATCAGTTTTGCCTAATCACGCAGAAAGAGTAAGCATCCCATGGATATCAACGAATCCGAAGACCTTATTCAGCTTGAGGGTTTCCATACCGCCAACATCATAAAGGTGATAGGTGTAGGTGGCGGCGGCGACAATGCCGTGGCCCACATGTATACCGTGGGAAACATTGCCTCGGTAAACTACCTTGCCTGCAACACCGATAAAAAGTGTCTCGACGATTGTCCCGTGCCCGAACGACTTTTGCTGGGCGACGGTTTGGGTGTGGGCGGTAAGCCCGAGAAGGCCCGCCAATATGCCGAAGAGGGAATAGATAAAATCATCGACTCTTTTGGCAGCGACACCCGAATGGTGTTTATCACAGCTGGCCTGGGCGGTGGAACCGGCACTGGTGCAGCCCCTGTCATTGCCCGCGAAGCCAAAGCCAGGGGTTTGCTTACCATAGGCATTGTCACCCTGCCCTTTGAATTCGAAAGGGAGCGCCAGATAAAGAGAGCCCTGATAGGTCTTGAAGAGATGCAAAAAAATGTAGATGCCATGCTTGTCATCAACAACCAGCGTCTCATCGAACTCTATCCCGACCTCGGCATTGTCAATGCCTTTCGCCGGAGCGACGATGTGCTGACCATAGCCGTGAGAAGCATCGTTGAAATCATTACCATGCACGGTAAGTGGAATCTCGACTTCGAGGACGTGAAGACTGTGCTTCAGAATGGCGGAATGGCAATCATGTCGACAGGCATGGCCGAAGGCGACGACCGCGTAACCCGGGCCATCAGTGGGGCCCTGCATTCTCCATTGGTCAACCACAAAAGCTTCTACAAAGCCCGTCGCATCGTGATGCTCATCACGTCGAGCTCGAAAGAAGAGGAGCAGCTCAGCATGCAGGAAATGAGCGAGATAAGCGCCTTCATGAAGCAATTCAAAAAAGACGTGTTTGCAAAGTTTGGCATAAAAATAGACGATTCGGTGGGCAAGAATGTCAAGATAACTCTTCTGGCCTCGGGCTATAATCAAGACGACAAGGACGACGAAGACAACACCCCCGAGGAGGACGATTGGGAACTCATGCGCAGAATAGGAGAATGGTATGGGCCGGAGAACACTCCGAGGAATGCTCGCAAGCCAGTCAACAAATACATTTTCGACCTTGCCGACTTGGACAACGAAGACATCATAGCACTTGTGGAAGAGACGCCGGCCTATAAGCGTCGCCGAAGCACACTTGATAAAATAAAGGAAATAAAGAATAACTCATTGTAAAAACAACTTTCACACCAATCGAACATCATGCTTTTCGAACAAATCAGTCGAGACATACTTGCGGCCATGAAGGCCAAAGATAAAGTGCGCACCTTAGCTTTGCGCAATGTGAAGAAACTTTTCATCGAGGCTAAAACCGCTCCAGGAGCCAACGATAGCCTTGAAGATGCAGCAGCCCTCAAGATTTTGCAAAAACTCGTGAAACAAGGCGAAGACACAGCCGCTCTCTATACCACCAACGGCCGTGCCGACTTGGCTGCCGAAGAAATGGCACAAGTAGAAGTGATACGAGCCTATTTGCCCAAGCAAATGTCGGTCGAGGAACTCGAAGCTGCCCTTAAGGAAATCATCGTAAAAGTGGGGGCCACCGGCCCTCGCGACATGGGCAAAGTAATGGGCATGGCCCAAAAAGAGCTCAGCGGAAAAGCCGACGGTAAAGCCATTGCCGACACCGTGAAGAAGCTGCTTGGAATGTAAAGGATTTATATAAAAAACATAAAGACATCAAGACATGACATTTACCACCTTAACCATTTTAATCATTATTCTCTTTGTCGTAGGATATTTCTTTATTGCCATTGAGAGTGTCACCAAAATCAATAAGGCAGCCATTGCATTGCTGATGTTTGTGGGTTGCTGGACACTCTTTATGCTTGATCCGCTACAATATCCTGCGGTTACAGATTTGATTCCTAAATTCACTGGCAATGTGGCTCAAACCGTAAGTTCTATCATAGAAACGCATTTGGGCTCTACCGCCACTACGCTGTTTTTCCTCATGGGAGCTATGACGATAGTGGAACTGGTCGACCAGAACGGAGGGTTTAATTTTGTGCGCGATGCCCTGCATACCACAAGTAAACGCACCCTTATGTGGCGCATAGCCTTTCTCACGTTTTTCTTTTCGGCTATTCTCGACAATCTGACCACCAGCATAGTGATGATTATGATTTTACGCAAGTTGGTGAGCGAAAAGCGCGACCGTCTCTACTATGCTGCCCTCATAGTGATTGCGGCTAATTCGGGTGGTGCCTTCTCGCCAATAGGCGATGTGACCACCATCATGCTGTGGAACAAGGGGGTGATTACAGCTCCTGGTGTGATAAAAGAAATCTTCATTCCGAGTCTGGTTTCAATGCTCATTCCCGCCTATATATTGTCGTTGCATCTGAAAGGGACTCTCACGTTTAAGGCCTCGCAGGCAGCTACTGTCCAGGCCAACGAGTTTACAGCCATGCAGCGTAAGACGATTTTCTTCCTTGGTGTGGGAGGCCTCATCTTTGTGCCCATATTCAAAACCATTACCCACCTGCCTCCTTTCGTGGGCATTTTGCTCGTGCTTGGTTTGCTTTGGGTGGTAACCGAGGTGTTCTATGCCCAACTGAAGGAGAAGGAAGAAAAGGGCGCCATGCAAAAGCGAGTCACCAACATGCTGCGCCGCATTGACCTCGACACCATCTTTTTCTTCCTCGGTATTCTTATGGCCGTGGCCTGCCTCGAAACCATTGGTGTGCTCCATGCCCTGGGACGCGGATTGGACGTAACCTTCGAAGGCAATCACTATCTCGTAACTGGAATCATAGGAGTGCTCTCTTCAATTGTCGACAACGTGCCGCTCGTGGCAGGTTGCATGGGAATGTATCCGCTCGAGGCGGCTGGCGATATGGCTATCGACGGAGTGTTCTGGCAATTGCTGGCCTACTGTGCCGGAGTGGGTGGCTCCATGCTTATCATAGGTTCAGCCGCCGGTGTGGTGGTGATGGGCCTTGAAAAAGTAACCTTTGGATGGTATCTCAAGAATGCTTCGTGGATAGCCTTTGTAGGTTATTTGGCGGGTATCATCGTCTATTGGTTAGAAAAATCGGTAATAGGTCTATAATAGTTCTATCGTGAAGTAAACAAACATAATACATACACATCTAAAACGATTTAAAGTTATGAAAAAGTTTTTTGCAGCCTTTGCCTTGGCTCTTGTGATGGCAATTCCTGCCAGCGCCCAAATACAATGGGGTGTTCTTGGAGGTCTTAATCTTTCGAAGGTAAACACCAGTTCTGCCCTCGACAATCTGAAAACCGACAACATGGCCGGTTGGTATTTGGGTCCGAAGGTAAATTTCACTCTGCCTATCGTGGGCCTGGGCTTTGATGCCGCGCTTCTCTATTCGCAGAAGAAACTCAATTTGGACAACGAAAGCACCACATTCCGCTCTATCGAAATCCCCGTAAACCTTCGTTGGACCTACGGTTTCAGTTCGCTCGCTGCTGTCTATATTGCCACAGGCCCTCAGTTCGGCTTCAATGTGGGTAATTCGAAGTGGACCATCGACGATTCCATTTTTGCCAACGGCAAGGAAACCTTCAAGAAGAAGAACATGAGCACCAGTTGGAACATCGGCGCCGGCGTAAAGCTTCTGAAGCATCTCGAAGTAGGACTGCTCTATAACATTGCCCTCAGCAAGTATTACAAAGGAGCAGGCTCCGACAGCTACAACTTCAAGAGCAACAGCTTCCAAATTCAGGCAGCCTATCTCTTCTAAGAACCATTCCCACAATCTCTAATGAGCATGTGGCTCCTCATGAATCTTAAGTGAGGAGCCCATATGCTCATATTGTCTAAGGCACTTCAGTACTGAGATGTTTAAGAGCACACCTCCCATTACGCGCCATCTCCTCATCATCAACATCATCATCTTCATGTTGCAGTTGGTGTTAAGGCAGCGCGGCATTGATTTAACCGACTCTTTTGGCCTGCACTTTTTCATGGCCGAGGATTTTCACATTTATCAGCTATTGTCCTACATGTTCCTTCACGGAAGTTGGGAACACGTGCTGATGAATATGTTTTCACTGTGGATGTTTGGACGCATCGTGGAGCAAACCATGCAGTCGCGCCGTTACATTGCCTTCTATCTCATTTGTGGCATTGGCGCTGGCCTATGCCAGGAAGTGTGGCAGTTAGGCGAGTATTACATTTCAGGGCTCTATGCCTATGATGGAGTTAATCTCGGCACAAGTGTGATAACCACAGCTGCTTATCTGAACATGTGGAACACGGTAGGAGCATCGGGTGCCGTCTATGGTATTTTGCTGGCCTTTGGCATGACCTTTCCCAACGAGCGCATCATGCTGCTTTTTCCGCCTATTCCGATGAAAGCCAAGTATATGGTGGCTATTTTTGCCGTCATCGAAATGGCTGCAGCCTTTACTTCAAACGGTAATGTGGCCCATTTTGCCCATATTGGCGGCATGCTTTTTGGCTTTTTGCTCATACGCTACTGGAGACGGCAAGATTCAGGAACGCAGTTCAAGGGTTGGGATTCGTGGAATCCTCGGAGCAACTCCTTGTGGCAGCGTGTAAAAGGATGGTTTATATCGTCTGGCAGCGGTGCCACTCCACCACCACCGCCGCGTGAGCCTCAGGACCATCAGAGCGACTACAATTACAACGCTCGTCAGCGTCAGAAACAAGAGCGCGTAGACCAAATTCTTGACAAAATAAAAAAGTCGGGCTACGAGAGCCTTACCGAGGAGGAGAAGCGCGAACTCTTCGACATCACTCGAAATCCATAACTTCCACCTTTCTCCAACAATGGCCAATAAGAAAAAAAAGCGAAAACCCTATTCCTTTCTTGCAAGGCTGGTGGCTACCATCTCTTGGTGCACTGTCATTCTGCTCACACTCTGTTCGCTCAGCGTGCTGGTGTCGCCGCGCCTGTTTGGATATGTGGGAGTCTTCGGCCTGGGTTTTCCCTTTTTCCTTTTCGGAGTGTTGACCATGCTTTTTGTTTCTTTGCTTCTAGCCCCTCGCACAGCGTGGATTCCTTTGGTGGGCCTGTTGCTTAATTTTATCAGCATCCGTAATTATTATCCTGTCAATATCTCTTCGCCGCCACCAAAGGGTTCCGTCAAGATCCTTTCGTTCAACACGGCTGCCTACGGCGGTGGAAAGGTTCACGATGCCGGTAGAAAAATTGCTGAATATATGGCTAAAAGCAAGGCCGACATCATCTGTGTACAAGAGGCCGATGTGGATGCGTCATACATGAAAAACGACATTTTACCCCTCATGCGGCGCCATACTCCTCATAGCGACACCGTGCGCGATGGGAGAAGCTCGACGCTGCAGTGTTTTTCGCGCTGGCCAATAGCCGAGAAGAAACTCATTGCCAGCGAGGGCAACAATGTTTGTGCAGTGTTCAAGATTCTATTGGGCCCTACCGACACCCTTCATCTAATCAATGTTCACCTCAAGAGCGTTGATCTCTCCAACGATGAGCGCAACGAATTTAGCGGCATTGTTCACCGAAAGGATAGTCTCAATAGCGAAGTGTTGCAGAAAAAGGGCCGCACCATCGTTTCAAAACTTTCGGCTTCCTCAGAAAAGCGCGCCCAACAAGTAGACCAGCTTGCGGCATATCTTGAAGCCCATCAGGGCGAAAACATCATTCTATGCGGCGACTTCAACGATACTCCCATCTCGTATGCCCATCATCGAGTGTCCACTTTCCTGAAAGATTGCTATGCCGCTACCGGCAACGGTTTGGGTCGGTCTTTCATGCGATATGGAATGATTGTGCGCATCGACAACATTTTTTGTTCCTCTTCACATTGGAAACCTTTCTCGTGCAGGGTTGAGACCGACATCAACTTGAGCGACCATTATCCCATTTCATGCTATCTCAAGCGCAAGCGAGACAACTCCAAATAGCAACTTTCGTCCTTCACTTCCCTCCATGAACACCACTACCGAAAAGATTGCGGCCCTTCGCCTATGGATGCAGACCCATGATTACGACTATTTCGTAATTCCCACTTCCGACCCATTCGACAGTGAACACCTCCCCGATTATTACAAGGTGCGCCAGTGGCTCACGGGTTTTACTGGCTCGGCCGGACTTGCAATTATTGCTGCTGCCGAGGCTTTGCTCTGGACCGATTCCCGTTATTGGTTGCAGGCTGTCGGCCAGCTTGCCGAAACCGACATCGTGCTTATGAGGGAGGGTGAAGCAGGAGTGCCATCACCTGCCGACTGGCTAAAAACCCACGTGAAGGACGGTCAGCGCGTGGTCGCTGTTGCCGAAACTCTCACCCACTCGCTCTTCAACGAGCTTTTTGCAGCTTTGCCAGTCGATACAGACGGTGGTAGCAGGGTGCAACTCTTGGCGGCCGATCCCTTCATGCAATGGTGGACCGACCGGCCAGCGCGCCCTAGTAACCCTATCGTGGTGCAACCATCTCAATATGTCGACGGCACGGCAAAAGAAAGGATTGGCAAGGTGGTGCAATCGCTTTTGCAGCATGCCGATGTAGAATGCACTGATTGGGCCCTGTTGCTTAACGACCTTTCCGAAGTGGCCTGGCTCACAGGTCTTCGTGGTTCCGACATTGAATACAATCCGGTTTTCATGGCCTATTTGCTCCTCACTTCAAGCGGAGAAGCACAACTTTTCGTCAATGTTTCGAGCCTGTCGGCAGAGGCTTGCCATCATTTGCAGCAGAATGGCATAGGAGTGGCTGGCTTTGAAGACATCGCTTCTGCTGTTGCAGCCCAAATGAGGATGGAGAGGAAGATGTGTCTGGCGTCTTCGATGAACATGGGAATCATAGCTGCAGCCGGGGCTTCGGCTACCGATTTTCAGTTTGTTTCTTCACCCGTGTCGGAGCTTCGCATGTGTAAATCGGCAGCCGAGCAAAACGGTTTTCGCAAAGCCATGCTTGCCGATGGAGTTGCCATGGTGCGTTTTCTGCGTTGGGTCGACGAGCATCCTCATCTGGAGCAGGAAACCGAACTCACCATTGACCACCGGCTCACAGCGTTGCGTGCCGAAAACTCCGAATTTCAGTCGCTGAGTTTTGCCACCATAGCAGCCTATGGTCCCCATGCCGCCGTTGTCCACTACGAGGCGCAGCCTCATACGGCTGTGCATTTGCAGCGGCGAGGGCTCCTTTTGCTCGACAGCGGAGCGCAATACTTATGTGGCACCACCGACATTACGCGCACTATTGCGCTGGGCCCGGTCACACCCGAGGAGCGTAGGGCCTATACCTTGGTGCTCAAGGGGCACATTGGTCTTTCGCGCTTTCGCTTTCCCGAGGGCACTACCGGCCTTCAGCTCGATGTGGCCGCGAGAACGCCCATTTGGCAGGGAGGCTACGATTTTGGCCATGGCACCGGCCACGGTGTGGGTTCCCATCTCTGTGTGCATGAGGGACCATCGCAAATACGCAAAAATGTGCGCCAGTGCACCCTCATACCATTCCAGGTGGGGCAGGTAGTCACCAATGAGCCCGGAATATATGTGGCAGGCCAGTTTGGTGTGCGCATTGAGAACATGATGCTCGTAGCCGAGGCCGAAGCCAACGATTTCGGCCGCTTCTTGCAATTCGAAAGTCTCACGCTTTGCCCCATCGACCTACGAGCCGCCGACCTCAGCATGCTCACTCCCGAAGAGAAGTCGTGGCTCAACGATTATCATGCCCGTGTGCGCCAGCTTCTTATGCCCCTGCTGGCCGATGAGGCCGACCGCCAATGGCTTGACAAGGCTACGTGCCCCGTTTAGTAGTAAACTAAACAGAAATCACCGATAAGCTATCTATAAATCTGCAAGCAGGTTCTGAATGCCTGTGTGCAGCAACTGCGATGCCACGTCTTTCTTCATGGCTTGTGCCAGTTGCATCGTAGAGGGTGTGACAGCCCTCACTATATCGAAATGGCGCTGTAGCATTTTCTCGTGTGACACCCCTCCCGAAATCAGGGCCACCTTAGTTTTTATTCCCATCCTTTTTAAACATTGCGCCACCTGCATGGGTAACTTGCCTTGCAGCGTTTGTTGGTCGCTATGCCCTTCGCCCGTCACGACGAGCGTGGCATCTTTGGCCCGTTGTGTCAGTTGGCATGCTCCAACGACATATTCGGCTCCGCTCGTCAGTTGCGCTCCGTAGGCCACGTGCATGGCTGCCCCGAGGCCGCCAGCGGCACCAGCACCTGGGAGGCTTTGCAGGTCAATGTGCCGCGTTGTCAAAATGTGGTCTGCATAGCGCTGAAAATCCTGCTCCAAAAGTTCTTCCATTTCGGGCGTGGCTCCTTTCTGCGGGGCAAACATGCGCACGGCTCCCGTAGGGCCGCACAGAGGAGCATTGACGTCGCAGAGTGCTGTCACTTTCACATTGTTTGGCACAGTGCCCATACATTGCAGCATGCCGCGCCCCAAGTCGCAGGTGGCCGAGCCGCCAAGTCCCACAATAAGGTGGCGGCACCCCATGGCTACGGCCTTTTGCATAACCTCACCTACACCATAGGTAGTAAGCTTCAGCGGATTTCTAAATGCAGGCTCAATCATAAACAGTCCGCACACCGAAGCTACATCAACGATGGCCGTAGTGCCCACTATCCCAATTTCAGTGTGTATGGGGCGCATCAGGGCATCGTGTGCCTCAATGCACTTCGTTTCGCCGCCGAGGGCTGCCGTAAGTATGGCTGCTGTGCCCTCGCCCCCGTCGGACAGCGGAACACACTCATATCGCCATGGTTCTGCCACCCCCTTGGCGGCTGCCAGGCAGGCTTCGTGTGCCGAGAGGCATCCTTTAAAAGAATCGAAGGCGAAAACAACTTTTGGCATATCGTTATAAAGAGAAAAAATGAGGAATGTGGTTGGCAGCGGCTAAGGAGAACTTAGGCCGAAAAGCATTCCCTTGCCTGCAAAAGTAATGGATTTTTTGCCATATCGCCTAAAATATATTACTTTTGCGGAAGTATTTTTAATTATCACATTTTACATCAGAAATGGAAAAATCTAAGGTTCGCGTGCGCTTTGCTCCCAGTCCCACCGGAGCCCTCCATATTGGCGGCGTGCGCACGGCGCTTTATAACTATCTTTTTGCCCGCCAGCATGGGGGCGAACTCATTTTTCGCATAGAAGACACCGACTCCGCTCGCTTTGTTCCCGGAGCCGAGGAATATATCATTGAGTCGTTTCGCTGGCTCGGCATTCAATTCGACGAGGGCGTGTCGTTTGGCGGCAGCCATGGCCCCTATCGCCAGTCGGAGCGGCGCCACATTTATCGCCAATACGTAGATCAGCTCCTCAAAGAAGATAAGGCCTACATCGCATTCGACACCCCTCAGGAGCTTGAGGCTAAGCGCTCCGAGGTGCCCAACTTCCAGTATGACGCCTCCACACGCTTCCAGATGCGCAACTCACTCACCATGGCCCCCGACGAAGTGGAGCGCCTCATAGCCCAGGGCGAGCAATACGTGGTGCGTTTCAAGATTGAGGCTGGCGAGCAAGTTTGCGTGCACGATATGATACGCGGCGAGGTGGTGGTAAACACCTCAGTGCTCGATGACAAAGTGCTCTTCAAGAGCGCCGACCAGTTGCCCACCTACCATTTGGCAAACATTGTCGACGACCATCTCATGGAGGTCACCCATGTCATACGCGGCGAGGAATGGCTGCCCAGCGCTCCCCTTCACGTGTTGCTCTATCGCGCACTGGGATGGGAGGATACCATGCCGCAGTTTGCCCACCTGCCCCTTTTGCTCAAACCCGACGGCAAGGGCAAGCTCTCCAAACGCGATGGCGACCGGCTGGGATTTCCCGTGTTCCCGCTCGAGTGGCACGACCCCAAGACGGGCGATGTGAGCCGCGGATATCGCGAAGACGGATATCTGCCCGAGGCCGTCATCAACTTCCTGGCCCTGCTCGGTTGGAACCCTGGCACGGAGCAGGAAATCCTTTCGCTCGGCGAACTCGTGGAACTCTTCGACATTACAAAGTGCTCGCGAGCCGGTGCCAAGTTCGACTACGTCAAAGGGCAGTGGTTCAACCACGAATACATTCTCCGCAAGCCCGATGCCGAGCTTACTCCCGCCTTTCAGCAGATTTTGCAGCAGAATGGCATACACGTTCCCGACGAACGTGCTCAGGCCGTGGTGGGCATGATGAAGGGGCGCGTCAATTTCGTTCACGAACTGTGGCCCCTCTGCAAGTTCTTCTTCGTGGCCCCCGAGGTCTATGACGAGAAAACCGTGAAAAAGCGCTGGAAAGAATACTCAGCGCAGCAAATGGCAGAACTCATGGAAGTGGTGCGCACTATCGACGACTTCTCCATCGAAAGCCAAGAACAGGAGGTGCATCGCTGGATAGAAGCTCATGAATACAAAATGGGCGACATCATGAACGCATGGCGTCTGACACTGGTGGGCGAGGGCAAAGGCCCGGGCATGTTCGACATCACTGCCTTTTTGGGCAAGGACGAAACGCTCTCGCGCATGGAGCGCGCCATCAAGGTGCTCGGATAAGGCCATAATTTCCACTACAATCTCCCAACAGGCATGTATAATTTCGCCATCTTCCTCTATTCCATCGGTGTGCGGCTGGCTGCTCTCTTTGGCCACAAAAAGGCGCGTCTCATGATTAAGGGCCATGCCCACACTTGGCGCCAGCTCAAGGAGCACATTCTTCCCACCGACCGCTACGTTTGGTTCCACGCCTCGTCGCTCGGCGAGTTTGAGCAGGGCCGCCCCATCATCGAAAGAATACGCCGTCAGCAACCCCACTTGAAAATACTGCTCACCTTCTTTTCGCCCAGCGGATATGAGGTGCGCAAGGATTGGGAGGGTGCCCATCTGGTGTGCTATCTTCCCTTCGACACACTGCTGCGCGCCCGAGCCTTCGTGAAGTTGGTGCATCCCGAGATGGCCTTTTTCGTCAAGTATGAATTTTGGCGCAACTACGTCAATGTGCTCCATCGCTCAAAGGTGCCCATCTACAGCGTGAGCAGCATCTTCCGCGACGGCCAGGTCTTCTTTCGCTGGTATGGCTGGTGGTATAGGCCCATGTTGCGTCGCTTCACCCACTTCTTTGTGCAAGATGAGCACAGTCGTCAATTGCTTGAGAGCATCGGTGTGACGCAGGCCAGTGTGACTGGCGACACACGTTTCGACCGCGTCATCGACATCATGCAGGCCGCCAAGCCTCTGCCCCTTGTGGCAGCCTTTGCCGGCGAGGCAGCTCAGAGCGCCGTTTTAGTGGCCGGGTCGTCGTGGCCTGTCGACGAAGAATTCATTATTCCCTATTTCAACAATTCGCCTCAGCTCAAACTCATTTTGGCTCCCCATGTGGTCAGCGAGTCACACCTGGCCCAGATAGAGCAGCAGCTCGAGCGACCCTTCGTGCGCTACACTCAGGCCACCCAGGCCGAGGCTGCCCAGGCCCAATGCCTCATCATCGACTGCTACGGCCTGCTTTCCAGTATCTATCGCTATGCCACGCTGGCCTATGTGGGCGGCGGTTTCGGGGTGGGCATTCACAATGTCCCCGAGGCGGCCGTCTATGGCATTCCCGTTCTGGTGGGTCCAAACAACAAGCGTTTTCGCGAGGCACAGGCCTTGATTGCCAATGGCGGCTGCCGCGAAGTGGCTGGTGGAGAGGAGTTTTGCAGCGTGTGCAACGAATTCCTTTCTCAGCCCAAGGCGCTGCAGGCTGCCGGCCAGGCCTCCAAAAACTATATTCACGGCAATGCGGGGGCAGCCGAGGCCATCTATGAAAGCGTATTCGGCAACACCGGGAAAATAAAAGGATAAACAGTTTCTCTCTGGCCTATGAAGACATTGGCTTCATCGCGTCTGATTTCTATTCTCTGCGGGTTTGCAACGGCCCTGTGCCTGCAAGCCGCGATTGTTACATTCAACTTTTCGAACGCTTCGTGGCGCAGAAGCTACGGTGTGCGCAATGCCACGGTGCTGGAGCAATTGAGCGTAGACGGCATTGTGGTGCACGGGCGCTTGGGCGCGAATACGAGCCACAGCAAGCCCACCTACTATGACACGCAAACCACCGTGCGCATCTATAAGGGCAACGAACTCACAATATTCTCCACCAACGGGCGTGCCCTGCGTCGGGTGGAGTTTGCGTTCCAAAATGCCACCTATGCGGCGCCCCTTTCTCTGAGTGAAGGGCAGGCCGGCACTTATGCGGCCGAAAAAAGTGTGGGCACATGGGTGGCCGATGCCTCCGACGAGGTGGTCCAGATTACGTTTCGCAACGCAGCGACCGACAACTCACAAGTGCGCTTTACAAGGCTCATGGTGGAGTATGCCGATGAGGCGGCTACTCCCCTGAAGCTTACCATTCCCTCGGGCGGGCTGGCCACCTATTATGATGCCCAACCCTACGTAATGCCTGCCGGCCTAACGGGCCATGTGGTGAACAGCGTCTCGGCCAGCAGCGAGAGCGCCGTTGGCACTCTGCAGACCGAAGCAAAATATGCAGCCGGCATGGTGGTGCCCCCTTGTGAGCCACTGGTGCTGAGCGGTAGGGCGGGCGGCTACGACGCCGTGCGCCGTGGCACGATAGATGAGCCAACCCACCAAATGCTGCTGGGTACAGCGCTCGACACTATGGTTTCCTCCTCTGCCAGCGGTGAAAGATGCTACACACTGAGGGCGAACCAGAAGGACGAGACCCCACAAATGGGATTCTTCGTGCGCCAGCCAGCGGAAGGCCCCCTTTCCATAGCGGCACATGAGTGCTGGCTCACCCTGCCGTCGGCCTTGGGCTACGAAGCCCTGCTCTTCGACCATGTGTTGTTGGGCATAGGCCAGACCAATCGGGGCAGCCATGCGCCCCTTGGCCGTATCTACGACCTTGGTGGGAGAATGGTGGAAAAACATGAGCGAGGACTTTTTATAGTGAACGGGCAAAAGCGGATGATGCGATAAAGCATTCCGACTCGGAAGCATTGCTTCCTGCCGCACGACAGCCCGTGCGTGTGAACAACTGAGCCAACTCTTTTTCCTACTGGCTCGACAGTTTAAACTGTCGAGCCAGTAGTGAAAATTATTTCAGAGACGAAATTTTCACTCTGCATAGTATAAAACAAAGGCCCAAAGGAATAAAAACCTTTGAGCCTTTTTGCATGTTCAGAGCCTGCGATGCTTATGTCTCAGTAGTCGTATTTTCTGTTAGGGTTGCGCGGAAACCATCCTTTGCGCACACGCTCCTTTTGCTGAAACAATTCAAGTATGCTCCAGAAGCACGAAAAGCCCACCACGCTGAGCAGGGCACTGAGATAGGTGTGGCCCACAAACAGGGCGCCAGCCACCAGCGCCAGCCCCACGAGCAGGAATATCCACCAGGGGCGTGTCCCAAAATAGTATTCCGTCTTGATGACGATGGGATGGAACAGACCTATGACAATAAAGGTGGAGAGGCCTATGAGTAATCCTTCGAAAAACATGATGGGCGCGTTTGTTTAGTCTTGAATGTCGGTTCCCAGCTCAGAGAGTGCCGTTCGGTTCTTGCGCGAAGCCCTCTTGGCTTTGGCCGAGGCGGCAGGCAGGCATATGGGCGCCGTGCGGCTGAAGCTTTGCTCGAGCGAAATGAGTGTTTCTGTGCTGTTCACTCCGTCAATCTGCTGTATGCCCTTGTTGAGCAGCTCCATCAGGTGTTCGTTGTCACGGCTGTAGAGCTTGATGAGCATGGTGTAGGGGCCGGTGGTGAAGTGGCACTCCACAATTTCGGGAATCTTGGCCAGTTGTGTGGCTACCGACTCATACATTGAGGCACGCTCGAGTTTAATGCCTACGTAGGTGCAGGTGGTGTAGCCCAGGCTTTTGGGGTTGATGGTGTAGCTGCTGCCAACTATGACACCTGTTTCGATGAGATGGGCCACACGCTGGTGAATGGCGGCTCGCGATAGGCCGCACACAGTGGCTACGTCTTTGAATGGCACTCGCGCATTTTTGGAGATAATTTCAAGGATTTGCTGGTCGAGTGCGTCAATTTTTTCTACCATAATCAATCTATATATATATAATCGTGGCAAAAATACGCCAAGTTCTACAAAGTGACAAATAAAAGTGTTTGTTTTTTTGAAAGAAACACAAAAAACGGCCTTTTTATATTACTTTTTGTTATAAAGCAACGGCAAAATCTTGTCAAAAAGAAAGATAACAGGTGATTATTTGTTTGTTTTCAAGACAAAAGGCGTCGTGCAAGGTATCGCACGGGATACCACACCGTGATGAGCCCGGCCACGGCAGCCGTGAGGAAAATGGCCAGCAGGTCGAGCACGTGAATGCTTACGGGATAGGCTTCGACAATGAAGTTGCCCTGGCTTCCGCCAAGTTTGAGAATGCCAGAGTGTTGCTGCACAAGGCAGAGAATGGTGCCCAGCACAATGCCTATGAGGGCGCCGCCAAGGGCGATGAGCCAGCCTTCGAGCAGAAAGATGCGGGCTATTTGGGCTCTTGTGGCTCCCAGGTGGCGCAGGGTTTGGGCATCATTCTGCTTGTCGATGATGAGCATGGAAACGGAGCCTATGATGTTGAAGCAAGCCACGAGGGCGATAAAAGTGAGGAAGGCATAGGCAAAAATTTTCTCGATGCTCATGATTCGGAAAGTCTCTTCTTGTTGTTCCATTCGGTTGAGCACGCTAAATTCTTTGCCTGCCAGTTCTTGGAGCTCGCTCTTCACGCGGTTTTCTTCGGCTTGTGGCGCGAGTCGCAGTTCGAGCGAGGTAATCTGCCCGGGGCGTTCGTAGAGTTGAGCCACGAACTGCAGGGGCACAATGAGCATGCCGTCGTCGTATTTGCGCTGGTGCACCTGGAAGCACACCCCGGGCGAAAGAATGTCGTCGACGTTGAAGCTCTCGATGGGGTTGCTCAGGTTGATGCGTTCGCCTTGTCGCGGTGCGCAGATTTGGAGCGAACCATAGTCGATGGCTCCAAACTGGCTGGCCAGTCCTATGCCCGGGGTACCGTAGCTGAGGTTGGCGGCACGCAGCTTGAATCCTTCGGGGTTGGGGCTGGCGCTATAGATGATGGAGGCGATGTCGGTGGTCTGGGCGTAGTTGTCGGCCACGCCTTTGAGAGTCACCACGAGGGGGTGGCCCTTAAAGAGGATAAGTCCCTGCTCGGTGAGGCATTCTGTGGCCGAGGCCACATCTTTGTGACCTCTGATGCGCTCCAGGGCAGGATGGGACGCCGATACAAATTTTTCGCCCTTGGGCACTACTACGAGCTGAGGGTCGATGGCGGTGTAGAGGCCTTCGATGAGGTCGCGAAAGCCATTGAAGCCTGCCAGTACGCACACCATGGCCATGGTGGCCAAAGCAACCCCACCGGCCGAAATGGCCGAAATGATGTTGATGGCGCCCAGTCGCTTCTTGGAAAACAGATAGCGCAGGGCAATGAAGCGCGTAAAGGTCATGGCTGAGAGGAGAGTGAGGGCTTTACTTCTTGAGCAACTCGTCGATGTGGTCAATATAGTCGAGCGAATCGTCCTTGAAGAATTTGAGTTCGGGAATAATGCGAAGTTGGTGGCGCACACGCTGTCCCAGGTCGTAGCGCAGGGTGCGGATGTTGGAGCTGATGTTTTGCAGAATTTCGTCGGCGCGCTCACTGGGAAATATGCTCAGGTAGCCCTTGCATACGCTCAGGTCGGGACTGATGCGCACCTTGCTCACGCTCACCAGTACGCCGTGCATGTTTTGAGTTTGGCGTTGAAAAATTTCGCCCAGCTCCTTCTGAAGCAGGCGCTCTATGCGTTGCTGACGTGTGGTTTCCATTTAATAAGAAAAGTATGTTTGTGGTAATTTTGTGCAAAATTACGCTTTTTTCTTCGGGTTGCAAACGATAGTGTCAAAAAAGCGGGCCGAAGCTTCCGTCTGTCGCAAAAAATGTGTTTCTTTGCAAAAATGCCATGCACCCCGTAAGGGGGTTTATAACTTTTGCCATGAAGAAGAAAAAACAAGGACGCCTGCGCAAGAACGACATCAGGGCGTATCTCATTGAACTCTTCGAGCGTAATGGCTCGAAATCTTTTCATCTGAATTCCATCTATCGCGAGCTTGGTGCTACCTCACACACCATGAAGATGCTCACCATCGACGTGCTGCAGGAAATGGTGGCCGACGACTATATCGCCACCGACGGCGAGGGGCGCTTTCACCATGTGGAGCGCTCGCAGACACTCGACGGGGTGTTTCAGCGTAAAAGAAACGGCCGCAACGTGGTTATTCCTGCCGATGGAGGAAAATCCATCATGGTCTTCGACCGCAATGCCCGCCATGCCCTCGACGGCGACCGCGTGAGGATTACGATGCTGGCCCGACGGCCAGGCCATGCCCGCGAGGCACAGGTGACAGAGATTTTGGAGCGGAAGCAAGACACCTTTGTGGGCCGCCTCAAGGTGGAGCGAGGCTACGGATTTCTGATTACCGAAAGCCGCACGCTCGACAACGACATATTTATTCCGAAACAAAACCTGGGTGGCGGGCAAACGGGCGACAAGGCCGTGGTGCGCATCGTGGAATGGCCCGACGACTCGAAGAGCCCCATTGGCAGAGTGGTGGACATATTGGGTCGAGAAGGAGACAATGATGCCGAGATGAATGCTATCCTGGCCGAATTTGGATTACCCTATGAGTATCCTAAACGGGTGGAAGAGGCAGCCAATCGCATAGAGCCTGGCATTACGCCCGACGAAATTGCCCGACGCGAGGATTTCCGTGAGGTGCTCACCTTTACCATCGACCCTCACGATGCCAAAGACTTTGACGATGCGCTTTCCATTCGTCCGCTCAAGAACGGACGCTGGGAGGTGGGTGTGCACATTGCCGACGTGAGCCACTACGTGAAGGAAGACGATATTATCGACAGGGAAGCCCGCCGCCGGGCCACAAGCATCTATCTCGTTGACCGCACCATTCCCATGCTGCCCGAGCGGCTTTGCAACTACATTTGCTCCTTGCGTCCCGATGAGGAAAAACTGGCCTATTCATGCATATTCGACATGAACGAAAAGGCCGAGGTCATGGGCTGGCGCCTGGTCCATACGGTCATCAGAAGCAACCGCCGATTTGCCTACGAAGAGGTGCAGGCTATTCTTGAGCAAAACGGGGAGGCTTCGCCCGAAGACCTGGTGCAGCCTGGCGAGCATCCTGCCGTGGTGCGCCGGCAAGGGCAGCCACCAGTGGGCGAATACGCTGCCGAACTCATTGTGCTCAACCGCATGGCAAAGGCACTTAGGCAACAGCGTTTCCGTCAGGGCGGCATAGGATTCGACCGGCCCGAGGTGCGTTTCGAAACCGACGAGAAGGGGCACCCCATATCCACATACATAAAAGTGGCCAAGGATGCCAACAAACTCATCGAGGAATTTATGCTGCTGGCCAATCGCAGTGTGGCCGAACGCATAGGAAAAGTGCCTAAAAACGGCCCCATGAAAGGAAAGAAGCCCAAGGTGATACCCTATCGCATTCACGACCTTCCCGATCCAGAGAAACTTGAGAACCTTCGTTCCTTTGTGGGCAAGTTTGGATATAAGTTGCGCACCGATGGCTCCAAAACCGAGGTGTCGAAGAGCCTGAACCGCCTGCTCGAAGGGGCCAAGGGAAAAGGCGAGGAAAACGTGGTGACGCTCGTGGCGCTACGTGCCATGCAAAAGGCGCGCTATTCGGTGCACAACATCGGGCACTACGGCCTTATGTTCCCCTACTATGCCCACTTCACCTCGCCCATTCGCCGCTATCCCGACACCATTCTGCATCGCCTGCTCTCCCGTTATGAGGAAGGTGGGCGCTCGGCCAACGAGTCGAAGACCGAGGAACTTTGTGAGCACTGCTCGGCCATGGAGCAACTTGCTGCCACTGCCGAACGGGCCAGCATTAAGTATAAACAAGTGGAATTTATGGCCGACAGGTTGGGACAGGAATATGAAGGCACCATCAGCAGCATTACGGAATTCGGTCTCTATGTGGAGCTGACCGAAAACGGCTGCGAAGGCATGGTGCCTCTGCGCGACCTGCAAGACGATTACTACGAGTTCGACGACAGGAACTATTGCCTCTTTGGTCGTCGCTATCATCGTCGATACCGTTTGGGCGACAAGGTGCGCGTCAGGGTGGCACGAGCCAATCTGGAGCGCAAGCAACTCGACTTCGAACTCCTTGAGAGCGTCGATATGTTGAAAAAAAAATAGCGCCATACACAATTGAGAAGCCAAAAACAAGGTATTGAACTTTAAAACAAAAGCCTGCGTTCTTGTTCTTCTCATTTATTTATATATATTTGCGCTGGCATAAGATATTTTAACAATTAAATAACATTACACATGACAGAAACAATTCATCCATTATTTTGGTTAGTGCCCATCGCTTCAGTGGTGGCACTTTGTATGGCGTGGGTTTTCTTCAAGAGCATGATGAAAGCCGACGAAGGAACACCGCGCATGAAAGAAATTGCCCTCTACGTCCGTAAGGGCGCAATGGCTTATCTGAAGCAGCAGTACAAGGTGGTGCTCATCGTCTTCATTGTGCTGGCAGCTTTGTTCTCGTTTATGGCCTATGTGCTTCACGTTCAGAACCCGTGGGTGCCCTTCGCCTTCCTTACAGGCGGTTTCTTTAGCGGCCTGGCAGGCTTTTTCGGCATGAAGACAGCCACATATGCCAGTGCCAGAACAGCCAATGCTGCCCGCCAAAGCCTTGACGGCGGACTGAAAATAGCCTTCCGCTCGGGCGCTGTGATGGGCCTCACCGTGGTGGGACTTGGACTGCTCGACATTGCAATTTGGTTTATCGTGCTCAGCCAGTTCACCGATAATTCACTCATAGCCATCACCACCACAATGCTCACCTTCGGAATGGGTGCCTCCACGCAGGCTCTCTTTGCTCGTGTGGGTGGCGGCATCTATACCAAGGCTGCCGACGTGGGAGCCGACATCGTGGGCAAGGTTGAGGCCGACATTCCCGAGGACGACCCGCGCAACCCTGCCACCATTGCCGACAACGTGGGCGACAACGTGGGCGACGTGGCAGGTATGGGTGCCGACCTCTACGAAAGCTACTGCGGCTCCATTCTT
>CADBQP010000025.1 GCA_902796835.1 uncultured Bacteroidales bacterium | reverse complement strand
GGATTCATTGTGATATCTCGTTTCTTACAAGAACGAAAAACATCACGGTTTTAGTGTACGCTCACACGTGATTATGCAGGTGACCCCCGCAAAGGCAGAAATGTCTTCACGAAGAGGCAAGTGTGCCGAGGCAGGAAAGTAGAGGGCTCGATCAAGGTCGGGGGTCTTCGTCCCAGTCGGTTTCTTTCTGCTCCTCGCGAAACAGGGCGGCTTCCACTATTTTGTGGCTGGCAGCTATGATGGTTTTCTTGATGCTGGTAGTGCTCACACCTGGGGTATATGGGAAATATACCACCTCTTTGCCGGGCTGCTGCTTCATCCATTCGAGGCCTTCCAAATATTTGTCTTTCCAGTCGTCGCCAATGGTGACAATGTCAATCTGCTCGCGCTGAAGCTGGGCTATTTCGGTGAGCTTGGTTTGCTTCACTACTTTTGTTACGCACTTGATGGCGCCGACAATGCGCATGCGTTGTTCAAAGGGAATGATGGGCTTCATTCCTTTGTATTTTTCAATGAGCTCGTCGGTGCTCACGCCTACGATGAGTTCGTCGCCCAGTGCGGCCGACTTTTCGAGAATATTGAGGTGGCCTACGTGGAATAGGTCGAAACTTCCTGATGTGAAGACGCGTTTCATAATTAGGCTGGGTGGATTGGTGATTATGACTGTGTGGCTTGGTGTATGGCGGCTGCCAATTGGTCGAGGTCGGCATGACTCTGCACTCCCATGTGAGACACTCGGAAGAATCCCTTCACGGCATTGGGCATGATGTAAATGCCTTTTTCCTGCAGTTTATCGCACAGGTGTTCGTAACCTTGGCGGACGAAAAAACCGGTGATGGCGTTTGAGGGAACTTGGGCCGGCACTTCCCAGCCATATTTGCGGCACAATGTTCTGAAGTAGTGTGCCTTTTCGGCCGTCTGGGCAATGAGTTTTTCCACTCCCAGGGCGGTGTCGCGGCGCAGGCGTTCGTGCAGCTGCATAAACAGAGTGGTGGCCGGGCTGAAGGGCGTTTGGCCGCGCTCCAGGTTCTTGAGGTTATCCTGAAAGTCGAGATAGTAATTTTTGTGAAGGAAGTTCACCTGCAGAGCCTTGGGTGAAAGGAACACGAGGGCAGCTCCAGGAGGCAGGTTGAGGCCCTTTTGTGTGCTTGTGATGCAGACGTCAATGCCCAGACGGCTCATGCTGAGCTCGTCGGCCAGGAAGGTGCTGATGACATCTACCACCAGACTCACGTCATGACGTCGGCAAATGGCGGAAATACGCTCCAGATTGAATTTCTGGCCCGATGATGTCTCGTGGTGCTGACACAGGAATACGCGAGGCTGGCTCGTGGCCACTCTCTCTTCGAGCTCGTCGTAGTCAATGTCGCATGCAAAGGGCACTTCCATCACGTCGGCCTCAAGTTGGTGGTAGGCGCATAGTTCCACCCAGCGGTGGCCAAACGAACCGCCGTCGATGACAAAGGCCTTGCCCAAGGCTGCCGCATAGTTCGACACTACGGCGTCCATGGCGGCCGTGCCCGATGCGGTGAAAAACATGACCCGTCCATCGGGCTGGTCGATGAGTTGGAGCAGCATGGCTTCGTTTTCCTTCATCAGGCCCGAAAACCAAGCTGTGCGCATATAGGGAATTTGTTGAGAGGCTATTGACAGGATGTCGTCCTCAATGTTGCCTGGAAAAGCGTAGGTATTCATTCGTTTTTGTGTTTAATGGCGCTTGATGCGTCCAAATGTTTTGATGCTGGTATATTTGCGCCACGGGTTGAGCTTACGCTCGCTGGGCACTCCGTGGCGGCGGATGTAGTCTTCGGCTTGGTGAATCATTCGTTCGCACACAAGGCCGTCGAGGTGGGGGTCGTAGTTCTCCACCACCCAGCGACGGCGCTGGCGGCTTTGCCCGTCATTCAGGGCGTGGTCGAAGGCGCTGAGCAACTGGCTGGGCTCATCGATGTTTTCCCAATAGATGTCTTTGGCGATGGTGCGCAGGGTCACCACGGGGCGGTCGAGTAAGAGGAATTCATAGACGGCCGATGAGGTGTCGCTCAGCATGATGTCGCTCATGAGTTGACAAGTCGTGATGTTTTCGCTTTTGTCTACATAGACGGCGTGGGGCTGAGTCTTGGCCCACTCTTTGTATTCTTCGGCCCAGTCGGGGCGGGTCAGGGGGTGGAACTTCATCAGGAGCACCACGTCGCGCTGCTCAAGGAGTTGCTCAAGAGCCGTTTTCATGTGGGGTAACGACGACAGCTTGGGTGAGAATGTGGGAGCATAAAGCACAATGCGGCTTCGTCCGTGTTGGGCCAGCATTTTTTCGCGCTGGGCATCGTAGTCGTGCAGGTGCTTGAATATCCAGTCCTGCTTGGGCCATCCCGTTTCGCGCACTTCGAAGGTGCCGTGCTGGCGGGCAAGGGCCTCAAAGTGGGACGTGAAGTAGGGGCCCTGCGTGAAATAGGTGTCGAAGTAGTGGCGAATAATCCAATGGTCCTTCTTCTCGGCTGCATAGCCGTGGAACACTTGGATTTTTACGCCGGGAAGGTAGTAGGGCACGATGTTGCCGGGCACAAAGATGGCCTCGGGCGAAAAATCATAGACGTCCTGTATGCTGCTGGTCCATTCCACGCTGCTTTCGAGCGGGAAGTTTTGAATTTTAGGGGCATGAATATACCATAGTACCTCGTGGCATGGTGTCTTGTGCTCCCACACGTATTCTTGCAGGGGAAGCAATATATCTATGGCATATTGGTTTTCGCAGAAAAGAACGATTTTCATAGGCTGTGTCGTTGCTGAAACTCGCTGTAGGGCGTGTTCGTGTCGAAATAGTAGTGACCATGCTCCCTTCGCTGGCCTTCGGGTGGCGGCGTCATGTAGTCGGGGCCGTACATGATGCTGAGAAATCTGTCGGTGTCGGCCGGTGCATTAGCCTCAATGCCTTCGAACGTGATGCGTTGGGGCTTTCCCAGGACTGTTTTCGGAAAGGCGCGAAATCCGTCGTCAAAGGTCATTACGTTTTGGCACTCCCTGTCGCCGTACTTATGGAGCAGTCGTTGAGCCCATCGGTGTAGTTGGGGCTTCGAGAAGCATTTTTGCACCATCAGGGGCAGCCAGCTGCTGGGGCCGCGGCCGTGTTTGTAGGGGTTGCGGTAGGCCAGGTAGAGCAGGCGTCTGACGAGGTTGAACTTCGTGTAGTGAAGTCGGCGTCGCCACAGGCTGTCTGGCACATTGTCGAGTGCAAAGATATCGCAATAAATGCCGCCCACGTAGCCCAGGTGTTTGTTTTCGATGAGCGTGGTGTCGGTGTTTTCAATCTTTGCAAAGTATTTGGGATAGTGCGCATCGTTTTCGTGGTTCACAATGCGAAATGGTTTCGGCAGCCATTCCTGTGCATGCTGCATCAGCAGGTCGTAGTCCTTGCGTGGCATGCCAATGTCCATGTCGTCGTCCCAGGGAATAAATCCTCCGTGGCGCACGGCGCCGAGCAGTGTGCCCGCAATAAGATAGTAGGTAAGCCCGTGCTGTCGGCAAACGGTGTCGATGGCCGTAAGCAGCGAAAGGCTGGCCAGTTGCAGGTCGCGCGTGGTTTGCGAGGTCTTTAGTTCGTTGTTTTGCTGATACATTGCTGCAAAATTACCACAAAACTCTCAGCTGAGCGACTCTTTGCCTTCGTTTTGCGGCATTGGGGTTATTGCACTACGATTTCATCGGTGAAAATCCAGCCTCCCGGGTGGCCGTTTTGCAGGGCAACATAGCGCACATAGCGTGCCCTGGCCTGGCCCGTCCAGCCATAGTGGCGGAATTGGAAGCCTGGAATCTGCGGGTCAACGTCGTTCTGCTGTCTACCCAGTTCGGTGAAGTTCTGCCCGTCCTCGCTGCCATAAACAATGACTTCGCGCGGCATCCATATCCATTGGTCGAGGCGCTGAATGAACTCGGCCTCCACGTGGCTGATGTCCTCCACTGAGCCGAGGTCGATGGTTACGTCGAAATCTTTCGACTCGAAACCCTGCCAGCGCCCGTCCTGATAGGTGAAGCCGCCGCGCAGACCATCGACCAGGGTATTGTCGCCGCTTCCCGGGTATTTGGGCGAGACAGGAGTGACATACGTGATGGGGCGGCCAATGGCTTTATGGGCAATGGGATGTTGAGCCTCGACGCGGTCGCCGTATTCGTATTTCAGCTCAAAGGGATAGTAGCCTTGCCGCTTGAGCCATTCCACCTCGCCAAGGGCCTTGGCGCGAAAGCGCTCATAGTTTTTTGCCTGAGGTTTTGTCCACGCTGTTTCGGCAATGGCGCAAAGCCGGGGGTAGTACATGTATTCCTGATGGGCTTCGGTGGGGATGAATTCGGCCCAAAGATTGGCCTGCACGCCCAGTATATGACGGGCCTCCTGCTCCGTGAGCGCTGCAGGCACGGGGTCGTAGTCGTAGCATCGGCGAATGGGCAAGTAGCCGCCAATGCCGCGCGGTTCGTAGATGGGAAAGTCTTGCGCATTGTCGAGGTAGCAAACCCAGGGAGTCATAATGGCATCGTGTCCGGTGCGGGCTGCCGTGATACCGCCCTCCTCGCCGCGCCATGACATCACCGTGGCTCTGGGCGACAGTCCTCCCTCGATAATCTCGTCCCAACCCACCATTTTGCGGCCATGGCGGGCCAGAAAGTCTTCGACACGACGTGTGAAGTAGCTTTGCAGTTCGCGCACATCGCTGAGGCCCTCGCGCTGCATCCGGGCCTGACATTTGGAGCACTTGGCCCAATGGCTGCGATCGGCCTCGTCGCCGCCAATGTGTATGTATTCGGAGGGGAAAATCTCCATCACCTCGCTGAGCACTTTCTCCACGAAGGTAAATGTCTTGTCGTTGCCTATACAGAGCTCGCTGTTTTCATATCCTTTCCCCGAGCAGGCCAATTCGGGAAAGGTGGCCAACACTTCCCATGAGTGGCCGGGCATTTCGATTTCGGGCACCACGGTGATGTGTAGCCGGCGGGCGTAGTCTATGATGTCGCGCACCTCGGCCCGGGTGTAGCATCCGCCACTGGCTCCCTTGGTGTCTTTGTTGCAGAAACGGCGGCCCTGCTCGCTCCAGTCCATGTAGTGGGCCACGGGTCTGTAGGCCGTGGTCTGCGTAAGTTGCGGGTAGCTTTTCAGTTCAAGGCGCCAGCCCGAATCATCGGTCAGATGCCAATGGAAGCGGTTGAGCTTGTAGCGCGCCATCATGCGTAGCTGTTTTTTGATTTGGCGTGGCGAAAAAAAGTGGCGGCTTACGTCCATGTGCATGCCGCGCCATTTGAAGCGTGGTGCATCGTCTATGTTGACGTAGGGCACTTCGAAGTCGCCCTCCTCTTTGGGAAACAGCACACAGCCCACCCGCTCGAGCGTGATGGGTTGTCGGCTCAGCTGCAAGAGGGTTTGAAAGCCGTAGAAGAGTCCTGCTTCGTGGCGTGCGCTGATTTCTATGCCTGTGGTGTCGGCCTTGAGGCTATAGGCTTCGTCGCTCTCAAAATTTTTGCCGGTTTCATCGAGGAATATTCGCACATCGGCCTTTTCCGATCGGCTTCTTTTGAGCTGCAGCGGCGAGGTGCTGATGTAGTCGGCCAGTTCGTGCGCCTCGCTGCCATCGAGGCGGAGGCTGAAGGTGGCATTGTGCAGTGTGTAGCGTCCATTGCCCTGCTCCAAGTGCTGCGGCTGGGGAATGATTTGAATGCTTGATTCCTGGGCCCAGAGCCACAGCGGCCACAGGGCAAAGAGTGCGAGAATGCGTTTCATGGTTTTCGGGCGTTTCGTTCTTGGGTAATGAATGTCAGGGTGCCGCAGCCCACGAGCTCGTCGTGGCCTATGCGATAGCGTCTGATGGGCTTGTCGCCCATGGTTATGCCTTTGATAGTTTGGCCCTTCCCCTTCTTTTCGATGACGAGCGTGGCGTTCTCATAGTAGCGTGGGTCAAGGTGCAGTGTTATGCGGTCGAAAACGGGTGTGGTGAGTGTATAAGATGGGTCGCCGGGACAGTCGGGATAGAATCCCATCATGGAATAGATGGCCCATGCCGACATGGCGCCGGTGTCTTCGTTGCCGGGCAGTCCGTCGAAGGAGTTTTTGAAATGCTGCTTGAGCAACTTCTGGGTGAGCAGCTGTGTGCGCCACTCTTCGCCCTTGAATTGTGAGAACAGGTAGGGATAGGTGATGTCGGGCTCGTTGGCGGGGTCATAGAGGCCTTGGTCGAACACGTATTGTAGCTTGTCCACAAATTTACGCTTTCCGCCCATGAGTTTGGCCAGGCCTTCTATGTCGAAGGGCACGTAGAAGGTGTAGTTCCAGGCGCAGCCTTCGTGGAAGCCTGGATTGGCTTCGAAGTTTTGTCCGGCCAGCGGATTGAAGGGGCTCAGAAAGCGGCCGTCATCGGTGCGCGGTCTGATGAGCCCGAACTCGGAGTCGTAGTAGTTTTTCCATCCGTCGGCCGAGCGGCGAAACATTTTAGCGTCGTCGGTCTTTCCGAGCGAGGCAGCCAGGCGCGAGAGGGCATAGTCGGCCATGTAGTATTCCAGGGCGGCACTCACGGCAAAGCTCGCCTCGCCTCGCACGGCCAGGTAGCCGCGTCGGCGATATTCGTCGTTGTCGGGGCGCAGAAAGTTGCGCGAGCCTTCGGTTGCAAACGATTTTCGGCAGAGGGCATAGGCCGTTTCAATGTCGAAGTCGCGCAGTCCGCGCAGCCAGGTGTCGGCAATGACAATTGAGGCAGGGTCGCCGTCCATCGTGTTGGTTTCGCGGCCGTAGAGTTCCCATTTTGGCATCCAACCCCACGCCCGTCCTTTTTCCACCATGGAGCGCACCATGTCGAGTTGGCGCTCGGGCTGAATGAGACAGAGCAGAGGGTGTGTGTTGCGATAGGTGTCCCAAAGCGAGAACACGGTGTAGTGTGTGCGCTCGGTATGGGCTGTGGTGGCGCGTTCCATCTCGGGGTAGCTGCCGTCGCAGTCGTTCATCACGTTGGGGTGGATGAGCAGGTGGTAGAGGGCTGTGTAGAACACGGTGCGCTCATCGTCGGTGCCGCCCTCAACTTCTATTTTCGACAGTTCGCGCTGCCATGCCTCACGTGCTTCCTGGTGCAGTTGGTCGAAGCTTTTTGTGCCTTGCTCTTGCTCCAGGTTGCGGCGTGCTCCCTCCAGGCTTACGAACGATACGCCCATCTGCACTTCAATTTGCTCACCCTCGGCGGCATCGAAGCTAAAGAAGTAGCCAATGTCGTCGCCCGAGAGCTCCTTGGCGTAGCGGCGGTAGATTTTGTAGCCCCCCGCGTCCTTGTCCCATTCGGCCTCGGCTTGCATGGGGCGCTGTTTTTTCCAATAGCCGGCGTCGCGCGGCGTTTTGTTGACGCGCAGCACAAAATAGATGGGAAATACGCCGTCGGGCATGTTGTAGCAGAAGTTGCCCAGCAATTTGCAGCCCTCAATTTCGCGTTCCGACACGCGCCGCACCATGGCGCCAGTTTCGTTGGTGAGCCCCTCGCCCAGGTTGAGCAGCACGTGGGCCTGTCCCTTGTGATAGCTGAACCGAGCTCGGGCCGTACGCGTGGTGGCCGTGAGCTCAGCATCGATGCCGTAGCGATTCAGGTGGGTGGCATAATAGCCTGGCGAGGCCTTCTCGTGGCCATATTCCGAGCCGTAGTGCCTATAGTCCACGCAGAGCTCGCCGCTGGTGGGCATCAGCAGGAGCGAACCCATGTCGGGGCAGCCCACGCCGCTCAGGTTGACGTGAGAAAAGCCGGTGAGCACCACGTTGTCGGAGCTGTAGGGGGTCGACCACCAGCGCTTGTCCTTGTCCCAGTGGTTCAGGTCGCTTCCCATTACGTTGAAGGGCGTTGCCGACATCATGCCGTTGGGCACCAGGGCTCCGGGATTGCATGTGCCAAAATTGCTCGTGCCGATAAAGGGATTTACGTAGTCGACAGCAATTTTTTGCGCTTTCATCGGGGAATTTGCGGCAGCAACTATCAATAAGGCAAGGCAGATTGTTCGCTTCATGTGCTCAATAAATTTAGTGGGTGAGCATGTAGAGGATTACGCATACGGCAACGAGTAGCAGGAATATGAGTACGTGCAGAATGGGGTGGGGCCCATGGTGGAGAAAGCCCTTCTTTTGGTGGCGCACGTATTCCTTGTAGGCCGCAGCCACCTTGGGCTCGCTGTCCAGCAGTGCTTCGAAGGCCGCCTTGCCCTCGGGCGAAAGCTGATTATCGGCATAAGCTTTAAAAAGGTTCATATAACAAGTAGATTTAAGGATTTTTGTTTTTCTATGTTTGCAAATATAAAGAAAATATGCCTCCTCGCTATGTTTTCTCTCGTTTTTTTCGCCTTGGAGTGCCTCCTTTGCCCCGTCGTTGGCTCACCAGGTCTATTCCCACCGTGGTGAAAATTCAACAAGGTGGCCGATAGTGGAAAAATAATGGTCAGTTATCTTCCCTTTTGGGCTCACAGAAGTTAAGGTCTGCGTCTTGGGCCAACGAAAATCGCCTCTCCACTTTTTGGGTGGGGAGGCGATTATGAAAGGGTGGTGAATGTGTGGAGCAGCAGGGCTACTTGATAACTTTCTTGCCGCCAATGATGTAAACACCTTTGGGAAGAGCTTGTCCCTCGGGCAGGCGAACACCTTGCAGGTTGTAGATGCCTTGTGCGGCCTTGGCAGCAGGAAGGTCGATGGTCTCGATGCCGTTGATGACATCGCTGCTCAGGGGCAGCTGGTGGGCTCCCTGCTCAGTGGTGGCGGGGATGGCATTGAGATTGAAATATCCGCTGTTGGCACTCACGGGTGTGCCGCTCGAGGCTGCGAGGTCCACCTGTCCGTTGCGCACGATGCCCATGGGCGCCTCAATGCGGGTGGGGAGCAGGGTGCCTACCAGTCCGTTTTGCGAGGTGGGTTGAACCACGTATTCAATGGCCAGGCCGTCTTCGTCTTCCACGGAATAGATGTTCATCTCGCTCATGCCTTCGTTGGCAACGAAGATGAACGGTGTTCCGGCCGGAATGGTTTCGTAGTCGTCGATGACGGCAAGTTGCAGGGCATTATCTTTGATGCCGAGCACTTTGTAGTTCGTGCCTTCGGTGCTCGAGGCGCTCACGTCGAAGGGGATGGTGACAATGTCTATGCTGCTGTTGATGCGGCGTATCCAGCAACCCTGATAGTCGTCGACGGGCACAATGTTGAAGGCTGCACCATCTTGTCCCATGGCTTCGGCGGCCAGGGTGAGGCTGCTTACGTAGCTGGGCGTGGTGATGAAGAGACCGCTGGGCACTTCAAAGTTGAAGGCTCCGTTGGCAGCGCGTGCACTGCGCAATTTAATGGCGGCTCCGGCCGTGGCCATGTTGACAGGGGCTCCGACAGTGGTGCCAACGCCCATGTAGGTGCCGGTGGCTGCGTTGCGAATAACGTAGGTGTTGTCGGCTTGCGGCTCAATGCGCCACATGTAGTTCAGGTGTTGTCCGGGCGAGGCCACTACGTCTTCTCTGCTCAGGTTCACGGCGCTGAACGAATTGTCGAAGGCCATGACATAGTGTTCGTAGACGCTGGACAAACCAGATGCGCTCTGAATGAAATAGAGCTTGTCGCCGGCGGGTTTGTTGAGTTTTGTGTCGAATTCGGCCATGGCTTTCTCTATCTCGGATTTCATGGCAGCATATTCCTCGAGCGATGGCGATGTCATGTCGGTGAGGCGGTCTTCGATGGTATCGAGATTCTTGCCAAACGTGTCGGTGCTGCCTGTGGCATAGTAGCCCAGCAGTTCGTCGTCTTCGAGAGCGGCATCGAGATAGCTGCGTGCTTCCTGAAGCATGGCCATGAGCTCGTCGCTGTCGGCAAAGGCATCGTCGAAGGCGGCATATGCAGCCTTAAGCTGGTCGATGGTGGCCTGGGTGGCCTCTTCGGCCTCGAGCTCAGTCTTGGCCTTTTCAAGGGCAGTTGCAAGGGCTTGCTTCACATTGTCGGCGATGGTTTCGAAGGCAGAGTTTTCAGAATCGTATTGTGCATCGAAAATGCCTATTTCAGCAATGTTGAAGTAGGGGTATCCGTTGCAGAGCGAATTCGATGGGGTGGAGTTTACTGCCATGCGCACAAACTTGTAGGCTGCTGGCATTTCTATGAAATTAACGCTTACATAGTTGCGTAGAATTTGGCTCTCCTCAACGGCGCCTTCGTAGAGTGGGAGGTCGTAGTTGTAGACGGCCTTATAGGTGCCGATGGTTTGCCACGATGTGGCATCGAGGGTGTCGTTGGTGGCCAGAATGGTGAATGTTTCGGGGTTGGCGCTGTTAGAATAATAGGAGCCGCCGTTCTCGAAAATGCGCTTCACCAGTTTCAGGGCAAACGTGGATAGGGGCTGGCTGAGCTTAGCCTGCAGGTAGTGATAGTTGGCCGGGGCTATGGAGTCGGCGCTCCAGTTGGAATGGAAGAAGGTGAAGGCATCGCTGTCGTAGCCCATTCTGACGTCGCCCTCGCTGGGCTCCTGAGCATTGGTGGTGATTTCGTCAATGAGACCCGGGGTGTCGAGCGTGCCGTTGAGCTTGACGGGGCTGTCGTAGACTTTCGACTTGGCATAGAGTTGCTCTGTCTTGTCTATCCACTCGGAGAGCTCGTTCAAACGGGCTGCCTTGTTCTTATTTTCCTCCATGGTCTGTATGAATTCGTCGGGCACGGCTACGAAATCCCATAGCGCGGCGTCGGCATGCTCATCGTTGCTGGGCCCGTATCCAATGGCGAAGCCGTCGTAGAGACCATAGAGTGTGCGGCCGCCGGCACGCATGTTTTTCATGTTGAAGTATCCCTGCACCATCTCGGGATTGCTGCCTTGATAGCTCACGCGGAAGTAGCCGGCGTAGTCGCTGTTTTCGAGCAGGGGCACGGGGCGGTTTTCGTACGTGCCGCTCGAAAGCACGCGGCCAGTGGCCACGTTGGTGATGATGTAGTTGCCGTCGGTGTTGGCTTCGAATTTCCAAATGAAGTTGTCCACACCTTCATCGTAAACGTCGGGGGCATCGAAGGTCGTCCAGATGGTGTTCACATTTTCGCCGTTTTCGTTGAAGGTGGCAAAGCCACCGGTGAAGTAGTTTTTGAAGAAATAGTAGCCCTCCGTCATGGGCACCATGCTGGCCAGGGCCTTGTTGTAGTTGTTGCGCAGGCTGTCGGTGGCGGTTGAGATTTCGCTGTCGGTGGCCGAGGCGTTGGACAGCACGGACTGTGCGTGGTTATAGGCGGCGAGCAGTGTGTTGTAGGTGGCTGTGGCAATGGCGCCGGGATTGGTGCCCACCTTCCATGTGTTGCGCGTTACGCCGTTGGGGAAGTAGGTGTCCACGAGGTTCTGCAGCTCGCTCCTTCCGCTGAGTTTCTCCACCTCGTAGATGAGCCAGGCATCGTAGTAGAAGTAGTCGGCATTATGAAACGTGGTGATGCCCGGAACCGAGCCGGCAAAGGGCGAGAGGGGCGTCATATAGATGTTGCTTGTGCCGAAAAGGGTTTTAAAAGCAAAGGCGGTGTAGAGTCCGTCTTGTGTGGTGCCCTCTTCCACGGTGACTTTCAGGGCGTGCTCGCTGTTGTTGGTCCAGTGGAGCTTGTAGTCTGTGATGGCGTTGTAGCTGAAGGCTTCGATGTAGCTGCCCGTCTTCACGTGTTTGAACGAATAGAGCTGTTTGCCGCCATCGGTGCCTGCATCGACTATTTGGAGGATGCAATCTTCGGTAGCGGTTGATGCCCAGAAGTCGTTGGCACTGGCATCGGCAAAATACTTGAGGTATTGCGTGCTGCCGCTGATGTCGCCGTTGTTGCCGCGACCATTGCGAAGCACAATGTCCTGTCCTACCAGCAGGGTGGTCGAAGGCTCATCGGCAACCTGATATTGTGCTGCCGCGGGCAAACTGCCGCATAGCAGTAGGAACAAAGCAGAAAGGATTAAGTAGAATCTTTTCATCGTTAAAGTGTTTAATGTGAGTAATTTGTGGGCAAAAGTACGCATAAAAACCGAAACACATGGTTTGCCTGCATTTTTTAACGGCTGGTAACTGTGTTTTTTGTGGCTTTGATTGTTGTTGTCTTCAGCTCCTTAATATATAAGGCCCCCGAGATTATTTCTCGGAGGCCTTATGCTTGAATCCATGTAGTGGCTTAAAGACTTTTTACCATGTGTCTTCGGGGTCAACTCCATTGAATACGCTCGAGGGAACGAGTTCGAAGTAGTCGACGAAGAATTGCGAGTCGAGCTTCTTGAGCGAAGACTTGAAGCGCAGGTAGTAGGTCTTGTTGGCCTTGAAGTTGTCGACGGTGATGATGCGGCGCAGGCAGGGCAGGTTGTCGGCACCCTGTTTGCGCACCTGTCCTTGGTAGGTGCAGTCCCAGAAATAGTTGGGAGCCTTCATGTAGCCGTGGGTGCGAAGGTCTTTGTCGTTCTCGGCAATGAGTTCTTCGTCCCATCCCAAGTCCTCGTCGAGTATGAAGGGGATGTCGGGGTTTTCGGCACCCTGGCCAGACACGTATTGTGTGCTCTGGCGAAGGTCGAAGGGCAGACCTACGGGCAGCAGGTTGTCGGGGTCGTCGCCAAAATAGATTTGGCACATGCCGCGCAGCGAGTTCAAGGCTGAACCCATGCGGATTTCGTAGGTACCGTCAACGGGCACGGGCGGCAGACGCAACTTGAAGTCGTAGAGTCCGCTGAACAGGTATTCGTCGCCCTGGAAGTCGTGCCAGTAGCCCACTCCGTTCCATCCGCACTGCAGGTAGTAGATTTCGGTGCCTTCGGTTTCGTCGAAGATGTCTTCGAAGTAGCCGTGCTGGAAGGCTTCATACTGTGTGCCGCGATAGTTGTTCGAAATGAGCTCGTGGGTAATGGTGGTGAGGTCTATACGGATGCGCTCGCTGCCAAGGGCATTGCGAGTGGTGGCGTCGTAGGTGAGCACACCGCTGATGGGGTAGTAGTATCCGTTAGAAGCATTGTTGGTGTTGTTGCCGTTGTGCTCACTAATCTTGATGTTGATACCAATGCCGGGGGTGAAGGGCGTTGTGCTGATTTCCTCGTAGGAGCCTTGCAAACCATTGTCGTATTTCGAAATGCGGTTCAGGTAGATGGCGTGGTTGTCTTCAACGCTGGGCACCTGGAGCACCTTGATGAGGCCGCGGCGGCCGTCGGTTCCCATGTCGAGCGTGTAGTAGTAGTCCCAAACGTCGACAGTATAGTTCACGTCTTGGGGGGCCAAAATGTTTGTGCCGTACTTGTAGTTGTGCTCTGTGCAGTGATGGACAAAGCGGTTGTAGGCCATCTTTCCCTTGAGGAAGTGGTAGGCCACAAACTTATAGAGGGCGTTGTCGGGGCTGGTTACGTCCGAACTGGTGGCGTCGGTGTAGACGGCAGCTGCCTTCTGCTCGAGCTGCGACTGGATGTTGTCCCAGTTGGTGATGTTGCCGGCTTCGTCGAGCACGGGCATGTCAATGCCCCACTGTGTGTTGAGAATGCTGTCGGGTTCTACGAAAGCCGTGAAGCCGAGGTAGCGCTTTTGGGGAATGTCCCAGTTGTTGTTGCCGCTCTTGAAGGCTACCGACGACCAGTAGCGCTTTTCGGGCAGGTTGGGATCGTCTTCGTAGGCAGCATCGCGCTCTTCCGAAATGAGGTTGGCAATGCCGGTTACGTCGAGCAGTTTGCCCATGATGTGCATGTTGTCGGCTGCTTTGATGAGCTCAGCAACGTTTTCGGCCGAAGGAGCTATGACGTTGTTGACGATGTGTACGTATCCGTTGGATACCTGGTGGTCGGCACTGATGATGTCGGAGGAGCCGTTGATGCGATAGAAAGGTTCGTCGCGAGTGGAGTCGGTGAGCTCAGTGCACGAGAGCAGGCGGTCGTAGAGGTTGGCAAGGATGAACGAGCCGTTTTGGGGGAATTCCACTGATTCGTAGGCTTCGGAATTGCCGTTGTCGATGATGCAGCTGTAGGCGATGAGTTGGGCTTGCTCGTAGCTGAGGTTAGCCGGATCTTCGCTGCCCACTGTGGCCTGGCAATAGGCGCGCACAGCATCGTTGTTGGGGGCAAAAAGCGTATAGTGGCCGCGGGCAGAGAGCACGGCATAGATTGACGAAGCGCTTTCGGAGCGGCCGAGGCGCACACGCTTGAATACGCTGTTGATGAGCGACAAGTCAGGGTTCTCATCGAGGAAGTCGGCCATAGTGGGCTCTTCCTTGATGGCGTAGTCTGAATCGTCAATGTTTTCGCTGCAACTGCTCACGAAAACAGCAAGCAGGGCTACGACAAGAAGTCGTGAAATGGTTTTGATCTTCATTGTATTAGTTATGTGTTTTTATTTGTATCGATAGTAACTCAGTTTGCAAATATACACATAAAATTTAAATGGCTTGAAGTTTGTGTGTTTTTTTCTTAATTTTTTGCGCTTGTCCGAAAAGTATGTTAATGAGTTCTCCTGCGTTTTTCGTGTGTTTAGTTATGACACAAAAAAAGTCAGCCTTGGTCGAGCCAAGGCTGACTTTTGTTTCAGCGTTGTGGAAAGATGTTATTTCTTAACCACTTTGCGTCCGTTGATGATGTAGACACCCTTAGGCAGGTTGGTGGTCTTGTTCAGACGGATGCCCTGGATGGTGTAAACACCGTTTTGCTTGTTGGCCACGTCGTTGAGCACTTCGGCAATAGCTGTGGCTACTTCGTGGCTCTTGGGCAGGCTCATGGCGCCGCTTCCTTCATCTACGGTTCCCATAGTAGAGAGGTCGAAGTAACCCGTGTTGGCAGCGATGGTCTGACGACGCTCGCTGTTGGCAGCCACTACGGAGTCGCCATACATTACGCAGTACTTAGCGTCGATTACGGCACCGTCGAGCGTACCTACAAGGCCGTTCACGGTCTTTGCACCGTCGGTTACGTAAGTGATGCCAGCAAAGTCGGAGGTTTCATCAGTGTAGATGTTGGTGCTGGTTACACTTGCATCTTTGGGCGCAACGATGAATGGAGTTCCGGCTGCAATGGTGGTGCCACTGATTTCTTCGAGCTCAATGGTGGTTTCGCTCTGACCTAATACTTGATAGTAGGTTACGTCGCCATCGGCCGAAGCGTCGAACGGCATGGTGATGATGTTAACGCCATTGCCCTTCACGTCTAACTTCCATGTGCCGTCGAAGGTCTGAACCTCTTCGAAGGCAAAGGCGCTGTTGTCGTTGCCTCTTGCGCTGTTCCAGGTTACGATGGTTCCGGCACCGGGAGAAGCGTTGGCATAGAGGTCTTTGTCGAGCACGAGGTTGAAGGCGCCTTCATAGCGACCGAAGCGGAGCTTGAAGGTGTAGGGCTCTGCGCTCTGGTAGAGAGGCATGCTCAGGGCAGTGGTGTCGTTGCTCAGATAGAGGTTGGTGGCAGCGTTGCGGAGTGTGAACTGGTGGTTGCCCACTTTCTTGAGTTCCCATTGAGCATTGAGGCGGTCGCCCATGTCGGTGGCGTTCTTGTTGCCCCAGTAGATGCGGCCATACTCATCTTTCTGCGTTCCGCTGTAGTTGGCAGCTACGTAGTTCTGGCCGGGAGCGCCGCTCGAGAGGCTCTTGATGAAGTAGTAGCCGTCTTCGGGTTCTACTACGCCGTCGCCGAATCTCTCAATTGCATCTTCCAGTGCCTGCAATGCTTTCTGATAATCAGTGAAGGTGAGAACTTCTTGTGCGGCTACAGCCTGAGCGCTGCTAACTGCATTTCTGATAATGTTTATATAGCTATCTTCGAGAACCTGAGCAAGCTGAGTGCCTACGGTTGCGCTGTCGGCAAATGCCTGGGCATCTTCGATGGCGGCGTTGAGCTTAGCTATGTCGGGATATGCGGCATTGAAAGCTTCGATGGCTGCCTCGAGACGGTCGATGGTTGCCTGGGTGGCAGTCTTGGCCTCGGCCTCGGCCTTGGCGGCTGCGATGGCAGCGTCGAGTTCGTTTTTCACTTCCTGATCCATGTGTTCGTAAACGCAGTTGGGATCGAGAGAGGCCTTATAGGCACGGAGCTCAGAGGCATACCAGTAGGGGAAGCCGTCGCCATTGTTGCGAATAGAACCAGAGGCTGTGCTCTGCACGGTGCTCTGTACGGCAAGGCGGATGTAGCGGTAGGCCTCGGGCATTTCGAGGGTTACGAGACCAGCACCCTTGTTGATGGGAGCGCTTGTGCGGCCGTTGCTGATTGAAACGGTGTTGCCTTCGCCATCGAGCAGGGCATTGTCCCAGTTAAACTGAGCTTCCATAATGGGCTCGCCCCAATCTTCGGTGGGCACGGTGGTAAGACGGTAGTAATCGATAGGTTCTTGAGTAGTTGCGTCAACTTTTCTTACGCTGTCGGTCTTCACGGCAGCCAGAGCCGCGTCGTTGGCGCCATAAACCTTAATTCCATAAGGAAGGTCGGGGGTGCCAGCGTTGCTACGTGTAGCGAACTTCACGAGCAGGGTCTGAACGGGTTCGCCAAGATCGAGCTGAATGTAGTGGTGCTCAGTGGCGCCCACTCCAGCGTGCCACGAGGTGTGGAAGAAGCTGCTTCCGCTGTAATCACCGTCGAGCAGGCCTGCGTAGCTTCCTTCACCCGGATCCTGAATGTTGGAGGCCAGTTGTTCAGCACTGGTAATCAAACCGCTCTCAGTGGGGAAGGCTCCGTCGTAGGTACCGCCTTCGACTTTGAAGGTGCGTCCCTTTTCGCGGGTGGTCTGTGCCTGGTTGATGAGCGAGTTGAGTTCGGTGTTGCGGTTGGCTTGGTCGAGCGAGTCTTTCAGAACTTGAATCTTGTCTTTAACAGCGTCAACGGTTGCTTGGCTTACGGGAATGAAGCGGAAGGCATTGATGAAGGGGTTGGTGCTGAGCGAATAGTTCGTCAGGGCGCTTGAGCTGTAGAGTTCCCAGTAGGCTGCGTCGCGTCCGTCGCCGAATACTTCGATGTTTTTGTTGCGAAGCATGGCAAAGCCGGGATAGTCGCCGCTGGTGATGACTTTGTATTCACCATAGAGACTTTCGTCGTCGGTCAGGGTGATGTAGCTATGGCCGGAAACGTTTCTCAGACCCTTTTGGAAGGGAAGGTTGATGACCTTGATGGTGCTGTCGGTTACGGCCTTCACCTCATAGATGAACTTAGGATCGGCATCGGCACCTTCGACAGATGCATCGAAGCCATGTTGGAACTCGTTGTAGAGGGCGTCCGACGAGTACATGGCTGTGAGGCCCTTCAGTGTGTCGACGTTGGCAATGGGTTCGGCAGCTGTGCCGTTCTTGGCCGAAACGATGTAGTAGTAACCGCTGGTAACGGTTACGGGGTTTTGAGCCTTCTTAAGTGCAGCGAGGGCTGCCAGATAAGCATCGGCTGCTGCCTTGCAGTCGGCGTCGGCAGCTTCGGGGTCGGCATCGAGGTCGATGGCAAGGTAGAATGCATCGACTACGGCGTCAACCATTTCTTGGGGATACTGTCCGGGCTTGTCGCCGGCAGGATACTTAGCCTCGTCGAAGGGGTAGTTGGCGAGGGTTTCGGTGAGGAAGTCGCGACCCAGATTGGGGTTGTCGATGTATTCGATAACGAATGCATCGATCATGGCGCCGGTGTTGGCACACCTGTCGGCAAATTCGAACACGAAACTGGCCGTGGGCTCTTCGGTGAAGTCGCCCGATACGGTGGCAGTTTCAGTGCCATGGGCAGTCACGGTGTCTGTGCCCACAATCAGTGTCTGGTCGTGAGGTCCGTAAGAGTCGGAACCTCCCGATGTGTTACGGTTGTGGAAGGTGATTGAAAATCTCACCACTCTGTACTTGGTGTCGATTGTAACGGTGTTGGGCTGACGGTTTGAACCTCTCCAGAACGAGAAGTCGGCTGGGTTGTAGTTGTTTGCCGTAGCCGTGATGGTTACAATGGGGTCCGAGTTCGATTGCCAGCGCTTAGCAAATCCGCTAGTGACTTTCGACCATACGCCACCGGTTTCTCTCCAGAAGGAGCCGGCCTCGGGGTCGTTGCTGGAATACGTCACGGTGTACACCTCTTGTGCATTTGCTCCGAGCGTGAAAATCATCAGCAACGAAGCGATAAGAGAAGTAATTTTTCTCATGATGTAAACTTTTTTGGTTAATAATAAAGTGTGTTGTTTTCTCTCGGTTTGGTTAACGGAAAGCATTGGCTTATCCGCGGCAAATTTAATAAATATTTGGAAAAACAAGCAAACATGCTCTTTTTTTAACTCGACATGGCAAAAACGTGGTTTCACATTTGTTTTTAAGTCCTGTTTTCTTAGTTATAATATAAAAGAGAGCCAGACTTGGGCTTTCCCAGTCTGGCTCTCTGTGTGTGTTGCGAATTTCGGTTGTTTCGAAATCGTTATTTCTTCACAACCTTGCGTCCGTTGATGATGTAAACGCCCTTCGGCAGGTTCTTAGAGTTCTGCAGGCGTACACCCTGGATGGTGTAGATGCCGGCTTTCTTGGCTTCGGCTGCATCGCCCACTACGTTAGCGATACCGGTGAGAACGGCTTTGCTCACGGGCAGTGTCACTGCTCCGGCGGGAGTTTCGGTGAGTTCGGGAAGTTCGTCGAACACGAAGTAGCCGGTGTTAGGAGCAATGGCCTTTTGCGTAGCTGTTTCAGCTGCAACGAGGCTGTCGCCAACCCAGATGAGGCACGAAGAGGTTACGGTGTCGGATACGAAGGTTCCGTGCAGACCGTTGACGGCCTTTGCGTTGTCCATCACGTAGGTGATGTCGTCAACCGAGGTGGCCGTGAAGTACATGTTGGTTTCGGTCATGCTCTCGTCGAAGGGTGCTACGATGAACGGAGTTCCGGCGGGAACAGACTGGGCAGAGATTTCATCGAGCACTACTACGCCGTCGGCCTTGTTGATACCTGCAACTTGGTAGAGGGTTACCATGTCGTTGTTGGTGTCTACCTCATAAGGCATGGTGAAGATGTTGGCACCTGTGCCCTTGATGGCGAAGACGCTGGTCGATTGGAAGTCGGTTGCTTCAAGTCTGAATGCGGAGTTGTCTTCTCCCTTAGCGGAATTCCAAACTACGAACGAACCGCTGCCTCCGTTTTCGGGCTGTGCGTTACCGTAGCGGTTTTCGCCGAACACGAGGTTGAAGCAGCCTTCGGTGCGAGCGTAGCGCAGCTTGATGTTGGCGGGTTCAGCTTGCATGTAAACGTAGCCTGAGAGGTCGGTCTGATCGTTGCCCATGTAGAGGCCGTTGTCCACGTTCTGCAGGGTAACTTCGTGGAAGCCCGTGTTCGTGAGTTTCCACATGGAGCGTGCGTTCATTTCGCGGTCGGTTTCCTTGAATCCCCAGCGTATGCCAGCATATTTGTCCTTGTTGGTGCTGGTGCTCTGGCTGTAGAGGTAGGCATCCTTCGGCGTGGTGGCGGCACTGCTGGCCGATGCGCTTACGATGCTGTAAACACCATCTGCAGGAAGGATGAACTCATAGTCGAAGGCTTCGAAAGCGTTCTTGAGATTCTGCATAGCGTTGTTGTAGGCCTCGAAGGTGAGTGTGCCTTGGGCAGTGTTCTTGGCGTTGTCAACTGCGTCCTGATAGGTTTGGATAGAGCCAGAGTTAAAGTATCCGGGCTCGGTTCCCTCAACGGCAGAGTTGATCCAAGATTCAGCTTCGGCAATGGCCTCGTTGAGCTTGGTCTTGTCGGGGAATACGGCCATGAAGGCTTCGTAGGCAGCTTTCAGGGCGTCGATGGTGCCTTGGGTGGCCTTTTCGGCTGCGATTTCGGTTTCGGCCTGTGCTATAGAGTTTTCGAGGTTACTTATAGCTGTGGCATCCATGTGTGCATATACGCAGTCGGGGTCGTATTCGGCCTTGTAGACGCGGAGCTCAGAGAGGTTCCAGTATGTGCGGCCATCATACTTACGGTTGTTGGAGTTATTAGCAGCATCCTGGAGGTTGCGTGTTACGGCCAGACGGATGTACTGGTAGGCCTGAGGCATTTCGATGCTGGCCATACCTGCACCCTTGAGGATGGGCTCTGCGGTGCGCTTGGCCGATACGCTAACTTCGTTGCCTTCGCTGTCGAGCGGAGTGAGGTTCCAGGTTAAGACGATGTCGTCGATCTTGGTCCATTCGCTCGAGGGAACGAGGGTGGGAGCGTCGTTTGTGGGATCTGCACCATAGGCCGAAAGCAAATTGGCGTCGTTGGTGGCATAAACCGTCACGTTGTAGGGAATGTCGGGCGTCTGTGCATTGCTGCGCTCTGCATACTTGATCACGAGGGTCTGAACGGGCTCGTTCAGGTCGATCTGCAAGTAGTGAGGATCGCCGTCGTTGGTGAAGTTAGCTTCGTAGTGGCCCCATGAGCTGTGGAAGAAGGTGGTATAGTCGCCGTCGATGAGTCCTTCATACGTACCTTCGTTATTTGCGCTTTCCTTAGCATTCGAGAAGAGCTGTGCCGCATCGGTGACCAGACCTTCGCCCACGGGGAAGGCTCCGTCTTCGGTGGCGTCGCTGATCCACGACTTACCTGCAGACTGTGCGGCCTTGGCCAGGCTGTAGTAGTGGCTCAGGGTGTCGTTGAGCAGCTTCTGTGCATATTGGTTTTGCAGTTCTTCACACTTGCTGGCGATGGCGTCTACGGTCTCCTGGGTCACGGCGATGAGTTTCCATGCGCTGGCACCCGAAGCGGCTGTCCAGTTCACAACTTGCTTGCCGCTGGTGGCAGCGTGGAGCGAGTTGTTCACGTTGTTGTAGTCGTTGTTGGTGATGAATACGAAACCGCCGGCCACGGCACGGCTGGTTCCTATCTTAAACTTGCCGGCATCTTCTACGTTGGCCACGATGGGATATTTCGACGAAGCGTTCTTGACGCTGCCAAGGTAGGCATTGTAGCCGTAGTTCTTGATGGTATAGGTGGTGTCGGTGGCTGCTTCCACTTTCCATACGTAGGCGGGATTGGCCTCTGCGCCTTGAACGGGCGAGAAGTGGATCGACCAGAGTGCGCCTGCACCGTCGGCATAGGCAGCGTCAACACTGTCCACTTTGTCGGGTCCGATGAAGGCATTGGCGGTGGTGTCGCGGGCATTGATGAGGTAGTAGTAGCCAGGAGTTACCTCTACCTGGATGAGGCTGTTCAGACAGTCGAAGTAGGCTGCCTCGAGCGCATTGGCTATTTGGATGAGCTCCTCGTCGGTGTACAGTTCGGTGTCATACTGGGCATTTACGGCCTCGTCGTAGGCATCCTGATAGGCCATCACTTTGTCTTCGGGATAGAAACCTCCCTCTGTGCCAATGGGCCATACGGTTTCGTCGTACTCGTATTTGCGCACGTATTCGTCGAGAATGTCGGCTGCGGAGCGGTCGCCGAGCGTAACGGGATAGACTTTGTACTTGCCGTTTGCTCCGTCGCCGCTGGTCCAACCCACTACGTTGTCGGGGTTACCGTTGATTTCGACGTTGCCGATTTTGAAGTGGAAGTTTCCTTCGGTTTCGTCAACGCTGACTTCATACTTACCGGCCGATGCCAGCGACTCAACCGATTCGAGGGTGGTCGACATGACGATTTGGCCAAAGTAGCGTCCGCTGGCGGTCTTGAACGACACGGTGCCGTCGCCGTTCTTGATGATTTGGAAAGCGCTGGTGGCTCTCTGCCCATCGACGCTGGCAATCATGTAGATGCCGTGGGTGGGGATGGTGCGATAGCCGGTGGCTGTGGGCTCTTGGGCCTCGGTCCAGTAACCGCTACGTCCGTTGTTGAAAACGGCGTAGTAAGCTCCATCTTCAATTTCGTCCAGACTGAAGATGTAATCACCGATTTCCTTGATTACCTTTTCGGTCCAAGTCTGGGCACTTGCTCCTGTGCAGATTGTGAACAACAAGAGCATGAGAATAGAAGTAAATTTTCTCATTGTGTTGATGTTTAGGTTAGTAAATAGATTGATATTTCTCGTTTTTTTGGTTTCTGTGTCGATTGCCCTGGCGGCCTTTGCTTTGTTTCGCCCGTGCGAGCGCGCTTTTCTTTTTGTGGCCAGCGGGGCTTTCTCTTCAAGCGTTTTGAAATGCGTAGTTTGCAGTTTCGGCTACAAATATAGAATAAAATTTAAAGTGGAGCCACTTTTTTTTTAAAAAATCGTGTTTTTGTGGTTTTTTGCAGCAAAAGTGGTTTTTTGCGGGAGTGTTATTGTGGTATTTCGCGCATGAGGCTCACTTCTTCGTCGCCCAGTGTGGCGGTCATGGTGTTGCCCTCAATGCTCACGCGGCGTATGAGGCTGTTGTGGTTGCGGCGGTAGTATCGTTTAAGGATGTGGCGCATGGTGTCCACGTAGTTTCTTATCTCGCTGGCATTCTTTTTCATGAAGATGCTGCGCAGCTCGGCTTGCACTTCGTCGGCGTGGTCGGGAAAGCGCATGCCGGTGTGTTCCACGCGCACGTGGCGGTGGCGATAGCCCAGGAGTATGTCGTTTTCGTTGTGCAGCGTCCACGTTCCGTCAACCTGGCAGCTGAAGGTGAGCACGATGGGCTCTCCGTCGGGGGTAAAGATGTGTTGCTCGTAGTCTACGGCTTCTTGCAGCCGTCCGTCGGCCATAAAAGTGCGGCGTGTGGTTTGGCGCTCTTCGGTGCCGCTGTGTGGGTCGTGTGTTTCGACTGTGCGCACCCAAGTGCCCACCACCTGCTGGGGCAGTAGGGCCTGAAGCATGGCAATGAGGCTGGCTATGAGCAGTGACGACATGGCGTGGCGTATATTATAATATTAATATTATGTGGTGCACATTATTTTTGCAGGCAAAAATATGTGTTTTGCAATAGGGGAGCAAGTTTCGTGGCAAAAAAAATGGTGTGGGCGTGGGGTAAGCTTTTTTTTCGAGTTGGCTTAATAGTTTGTTCTGTTGGCTCAACTGTTTCGATTGTCGGCCCGTTGCTGAGCCGACACAAAAAAAGGATTTTGCAATCCTTTAAAATAAAAAATGGGTTACCGCTGTAACCCAACCTTTGTTAACCTTAAATCTAATACTATGAAAAACACAATGCAAATTTAAGGCTATAATAATATATGGTGCAAATGTTTTTTACTTTTTATGCGAAATTTGTGGTATTTTTAAGATTTTTGTTGTTATTTTGATAACTTTGCTTTACAAATTACCACTTTTTGTATGGATTTTGGCGCAAGTGTGAATTGTAGTATCTGCGGTCGCCTGTTACTTCTTTGCCCAGGAAGGGTGGTTTTTCGTAGGCTTCGTCTTCGCTTGCGAGTTCTATTTCGGCAATGACGAGCCCTTCGTTTTCGCCATAGAATTCGTCGACTTCGCACACGTGTTTCCCGCAGGGTACGATATATCGGCGTTTGTCGATGATACCCGGTTCGCAGATGGCCAGCAGGGAGAGTCCTTCGTCGGGGCTGATTTCTTTTTCGAATTCATAGCGCGAGAGTCCGCCGTTGAGCGAGGGTCCTTTGATGGTGAGAAAGAATTTGTCGTCGCGTGCCCTGACTCTGACGGTTCGTCCGTTGTGTGAGCAGATGTAGCCCTGGCGTATGCGGCTACTCGATGTGGCGAGCGACTTGTAGTCGCCCGCCACAAGGAATTTGCGTTCTATTTCGAGTGGCATGGTGTGTGTGCTTCTCGTTTCTGCGGTATTATCCCATTACGACATAGAGCACGCTCCATAGCAAGGCCAGTATGCACAGTGCGATGGCAATGCCTGCCAGTATTCTTTTGTTTTGGCGCTCCAGTTTTTCTTCGCGTTTTTGTTCTTTGATTTTGTGTTGTTTGCTCATGATATGTGTTTTTTTAGTTTTTGGTTAAGTATGTGGTTTGTTTTTATGCTATTCTTCTTCGTTTTGCCCGGCAAATTCCATGAGGTATGCCTTGATGAATCCGTCTATCTTTCCGTCCATCACTCCGCCTACGTCGCTGGTTTGATAGCCTGTGCGGTGGTCTTTCACGCGTCGGTCGTCGAATACGTAGCTTCGTATTTGGCTGCCCCATTCAATTTTCTTTTTGCCGGCTTCGATTTTGGCTTGTGCGGCCTTGCGGCGTTGCAGTTCGCGGTCGTAGAGCTGGCTGCGCAGCAGTCGCATGGCGTTTTCGCGGTTTTCGAGTTGTTTGCGACTTTCGGTGTTTTCGATGAGGATTTCTTCTTCTTCGCCCGTTTCGGGGTCGGTATATTGATAGCGCAGTCTGACGCCGGTCTCCACCTTGTTCACGTTTTGTCCGCCGGCTCCGCTGGATCGGAAGGTGTCCCAGCTAATTTTTGAGGGGTCCACGTATACTTCGATGGTGTCGTCGACCAATGGGGTGGCAAAGACGCTGGCAAAGCTCGTCATGCGCTTTCCCTGTGCGTTGTAGGGCGAAACGCGCACCAGGCGGTGCACCCCGTTTTCGCTCTTGAGGTATCCGTAGGCATAGTCGCCCTCGATTTCCATGGTCACGGTTTTTATGCCGGCCTCGTCGCCTTCTTGCAGGTTGGATATGTGCACGCGGTAGTCGTGGGCCTCGGCATAGCGCATATACATTCTCATGAGCATCTGTGCCCAGTCCTGGCTTTCGGTGCCGCCGGCGCCGGAGTTGATTTTGAGCACGCACGACATGGAGTCTTCTTCCTGTCGGAGCATGTTTTTCAGTTCCAGGGCCTCTATGCTTTCTATGGCCTGTGCATAGCTGGCATCGACTTCCGATTCTTCGATGAGTCCGTCTTTACAGAAGTCGAAGGCCAGTGTAAGCTCGTCGACCATGGTTTTTACCTCTTTGTAGCCCACCAGCCATTTCTCGAGACCTTTCACGAGTTTCATCTGCTCTTCGGCCCGTTTCTGGTCGTCCCAGAAGTCGGGAGCCTGCGTGCGCAGCTGCTCTTCTTCATATTGCATCTGCTTGGCGGGTATGTCCAGATACTGGTGCAGTTGCTTGACGCGTTCCTGTGTTTCTTTGAGTTGTTCGGCAGTGATCATGTCTTTTGTTTTGAGGCCCTTTGCGTGTTTTTATTTGTGGCCAAAGTTTTTTTCGGCCTCCTCATAGAGTAAGTCTATTTGCTCGGCATAGCGTTCGTATACCACCTTGCGCTTCACCTTGAGCGTGTTGGTTAGTTCGCCGTTTTCTATGCTGAAAGGCTCGGCCAGCAGGATAAAGTGTTTCACCTTTTCGTAGTTGGCCAGGTCTTGCTGCAGGGTTTCAATGCGCTCGCCTATCATTTGGTGCACGCTGGGGTCTTGGCAGAGCGCTTCGCGGCTGCCATAAGTGATGCCCTTGTCGCGGGCAAATTGCTCAATGAGGTGATAGTTGGGCACGATGAGGGCCGAAACAAACTTGCGCTTGTCGGCTACTACTACGGCCTGCTCAATGAAGCGGTCTACCGACAGCTTCGACTCGATGGCCTGTGGCGCTATGTACTTTCCGTTGCTGGTTTTGAAGAGGTCTTTGATGCGTTCGGTCAGGAACAGTTCACCGTTCTTCATGTATCCGGCGTCGCCCGTGTGGAACCAGCCTTCGGGGTCTATGCTTTCGGCTGTGGTCGAAACTTTTTTGTAGTAGCCCGGGGTGATGGTCTTGCCACGCAGCAGGATTTCGTTGTTTTCGCCAAATTTCAGTTCCAGTCCGTCGACCAGACGGCCCACCGAGCCCGGGGTGATGACTTTTGTGGGCACGTTGCACGAGACGGTGGCAGTTGATTCGGTGAGCCCGTAGCCCACAATCATGTTGATGCCGGCGGCATGAATGAGATTCTCCACCTCGGTGGGCACTTGTGCTCCGGCTGTGGGAAAGAAGTTTCCGCGCTCCAGACCCAGGGTCTTGCGCAGCACGCTATAGACCATTTTGTCGTATAGTTTGTGCTGGAGCGCCAGTGTCAGCGGCAGCGACTTGCCCTTCGAGGTGTATTCCGTCCAGCAGTGAATGCCCGTCTTGAGGGCCTTGGTCATGATGGAGCGTTGCAGGGGCGAACTGGTGGCGATTTTTTCGAGCACGCCCTGATAAACCTTTTCCCAGAATCGTGGCACGCTGCTCATGCACGTGGGCCTCACCTCGCGCAGCGATTTCTGCACGTCCATTGGGCGCAGGTTGATGGCCTGAATGGCGCCCTCGGTGAGCCCCCAGTAGGTCCAGGCCCGCTCAAAGACGTGGGTCAGGGGCAGAAAGTTGAGCGTGATGTCCTTGTCTGAATAGTTCAGCTGCAGGTGGTTCACGCGGAAGCCTTCGTGATACATGCCATAGGTCAGGATTACACCCTTGCTGCGCCCCGTGGTGCCACTGGTGTAGAGAATGTCGGCCACGTCGTCAAACGAGGCGTCGGCCTGGCGCTGCTGAAACTCCGGCTCAAAATTTTCGTCGCTTTCATCGAGGAAATTGTCGAAGTAGGTCGAAATGGTGTCGCCCTGCGACTTTACCACTTTGGGGTCGAAGATAATGATGCGCTGCAGCGAATTGCATTGTGAGGCCACCTGCATGGCCACGTCGTATTGCTGCTGCTCGCCCACAAAGAGCAGGCGCACGTCGGCGTCGTTCATCATGTAGACCACTTGCGGCCCGCTGCTGGTGGGATAGAAGGGGATGGCGGTGGCGCGGATGCCGTAAGCTCCCAGGTTTGCAAACAGGCACTCGGGCTTGTTCTGCGAGAAAACGGCTATGTTTTCTTGCACCCCGATGTTGTTTTTCAGCAGGGCCAGCGATACGCGCTTGACGGTTGCCGCAAATTTGTTCCACGAAATTTCGAGCCATTTGTCGAGGTCATAGTCGCGATACATCAAGGCTGTGCGCTCGCCATAAACCTTGGCTTGCTCATAGACTAATTTGGAGAGGTGAAGGTTGTTGTGCATAACAAAATCTATGTTCTAACAAGCAAAGGTATACATTTTTTTGAGAATACAAGTGTTTTTCCGTAAAGTTTCTTAAAAACAACACGTGTCGCCTTCACATTGGCAGGGGTGCGGTCTTGTGTATTTTCAGAAAAACATTATCTTTGCCCTCGTAAACATTGAGAACCATGAAACACCGTTTTTTAAGAAAGCTATTTTTGTGGGCCCTGCTGCTTGTATTTCCCTTTGCAGGATGGGCCCAGAGTTCCGTGAATGTGTCGCCCATTGTGCAAAAGGGCGAAAAGGGTGAAGTTTTGTGGCCCCAGGTTCCCAGCTTCAAACTCATGGGGGGCAAAACGGCCGACCCGGCGGCCTTGCGTCTGTTGCAGGCCCTTGTGAATACCGACGGCAAGGTGCGCCTCTCCATAGGCAAGCGTGGCGACAAGGCTGTGAAGCGCTATGCCCGGCTCATTCCCCAAAGGTCCGAGGGTTACTATCTTGAAATATCGCCCAAGGGGGTAGTCATTGCCGGTGCCGACGATGCCGGCACCTACTATGGTGTTCAAACCTTTGCTCAACTGCTGCAGGAGGGCTGTCTGCGCAAGGTGTCGGTGACCGACTATCCGGCCATGCCCGACCGCGGGGTCATCGAGGGCTACTATGGAAACCCCTATAGCCACACCGACCGCCTGCGGCTGTTCGACTTCATGGGTAAAAACAAGATGAATGTCTTTGTATATGGCCCCAAGGACGACCCCTATCACCGCAGCCGCTGGCGCGAAAACTATCCGGCCGACGAGGCAGCCAAAATGTCGGAGCTGGCCCAGGCCGCCCGCCGACATCACGTAAAGTTCGTTTGGGCTGTGCATCCAGGCGGCGATATCAGGTGGACGGCGAGCGACTATAAGGCCATCGTCGAAAAATGCGAGAGCGTCTATAAACTTGGTGTGCGCTCCTTCTGCGTCTTCTTCGACGACATTACGGGCGAGGGCACCAAGGGAGAAAAGCAGGCCGAATTGCTCAACTACATGACCGACAACTTTGTGCGCAAACACAGCGATGTGGAGCCCCTGCTGCTTTGCCCCACACAATACAACAAATCGTGGACCCGAGGCGACTACCTCAAGGTGCTCGGTGAGCAGATGTATCCCGAGGTGCGCATCATGTGGACCGGCGACCGCGTCATCGACATGATTGAGCGCGACGACATGGAGTGGATCAATGCCCAGATAGGCCGCAAAGCCTTCATTTGGCTCAACTATCCCGTCACTGACTATTGCATTGACCACCTGCTGATGGGCAAAACCTATGGCAACGGCCTCGACATCGGCCCCATGGTGAGCGGATTCTGCTCCAATCCCATGGAATACTGTGAAGCCTCGAAACTGTCGCTCTACAGCATTGCCGATTACGCGTGGAATCCCGCTGCCTACGACGATGAGGAATCGTGGCAACGGGCCATCCAATATCTCATGCCGGCCCATGCCGATGCCTTCCGCATATTCTGCGAAAACAATGTGGACCTCGGGGTCACGGGACATGGCCTGCGGCGCGCCGGCGAATCGCCGCGTTTCACTCAGCTTGGTCCCCAGGCCGCCGATGCCGACTATGCCCGCGTGTTTGCCCAAATGGAGGGTGCCGCCAGCGAACTGTTGGCCGATGTGAGCCAGCCCGAACTCAGTGCCGAAATACGTCCTTGGGTGGTGGTGATGCAGTGTGTGGCCCGGCGCGGCATGCAGGTGCTCGCCATGCGCGAAGCCCTTCGCACGGACAATGCCCGGGCCTTCGTCTCGGCCTACGAGGCCTACGATGCCAGCCTTTCGCGCCAGCGCAATGTGCGCAGCCGCCAATACGATGGCTCCATCAAGGTGGCGGCTCCGGTGGTGGCCACTAACTACGTGGAGCCATGGATGAGAGAGCAGGTGGCCGGAATGATTAAAGATTATAAGAAGCGCTACGACTATCGGCTCGACATCTTCCCACAGCAACTCGTGGAAGACGGAAAGTATTTCGTGAAAGTGAACGGCCAATATCTCTCCGACCCCGACTATGCCTTGCGCAATGCACCCGCCACCCTAAGGGCAGAGCGAGACACCATCAATCCGCAGTCGCAGGAATGGAACATAGCCCTCGATGTGGAAACCAACCGCTATTCGCTTGTCAATGTGCATGCCAACCGCTATCTGAACGAACTGTGCCGCTTTGGAACCAACCCCTTCAGCGTGCACTGGAACACCTATGTGCTCACCTCGAAAAACGGACGCTATGCCATTCAAAATGCCGAAAACGGTGGCACGGCCTTCTGGACACTCTCGGCCGACGGAAAGACCCTCGTTCCGAACCTGAAAAATCCGCAGGCCGACGAGCAGTATATCTTCGAACTGATTCCCATAGAGTAGTCGGCACAGCGATTAAGAACACCCTAAAAATGGAGGAGTCCGCTCGGCTGTGAGCGGGCTCCTCTTGCGTGCTGTCACACGGGCCGGATGAGCGCTTTTTCGACGTCAAAGGCCGATTTTGGGGAGCACTGCCGTCTATTCTCTTTTTTTTGACGTATCTTTGCGAGCAATTTAGTGTGACGATGTGCACATGCGCATTTCTTCGTCCGAAAAAGATATAATCACAATATGCTCGAAATAAAAAATCTGCATGCCCGTGTCGAGGGCAAGGAAATTCTGAAAGGGCTCAACCTCACCATTCGCGATGGCGAGGTTCATGTGCTCATGGGTCCCAACGGTTCGGGAAAGTCCACACTGAGCCATGTGCTGGTGGGCAATCCTAAATATGAAGTCACCGAAGGCAGCATTGTGTTCAACGGCAAGAATCTGCTTTCACTCTCGGCCGAAGACCGCTCTCATGAGGGCATCTTTATGTCGTTCCAGGCCCCCATCGAAATTCCCGGGGTGTCGATGACCAACTTCATGCGTGCCGCCCTGAATGCCAAGCGAAAATATGAAGGCAAGGAGCCCCTCTCGCCATCCGAGTTCTTGAAGCTACTGCGCGAAAAGCGACAGATAGTGGGGCTCGATGCCCACTTCATGAGCCGCGGTGTCAACGAAGGCTTTAGTGGCGGAGAGCGCAAGCGCAACGAAATTTTCCAGATGGCCGTGTTGGAGCCAACCTTCAGCATACTCGACGAGACCGACAGTGGCCTCGATGTCGATGCTCTGCGCATTGTGGCCGAGGGCTTCAACCGCCTGCGCACCCCTCAGACGAGCGCTCTTGTCATCACTCACTATCAGCGCATGCTCGACTACCTGCAGCCCGGGTTCGTACACGTGCTCATGGACGGACGCATCGTCAAAGACGGCGACCTGGCCCTTGGCTATGCCATTGAGGAGAAAGGCTTCGACTGGATAAAGGAGCAGAGCGAAGCATAAAGTGTCCCATATAAAGAATGCGAAAATCCTGCATAACGATGTCGAGCCTTACTCAATACCTGCAGCTCTACGAGCAGAACCAGCAAATGCTCTGTAGCCATGCGCCCAATGTGCTCAACGAAGCCCGAGAGGGAGCCTGCAAAGCACTTCGGGCCCACGGACTGCCCACGTTGAAAACGGAGGAATACCGATATTTTGACGTCCAGAAATACCTGAGCGCTGACTATGGGCTTAACCTAGGCCGAATTGTGTCGGGCAAAGACCCGCAAAAGCAATATCGCTGTGGAGTGAGCGGATTGCGCTCTGCCCTATGCTATGTGGAAAACGATGTGCCCGTGATGTGCCCAAAGAGCGATGAACTCCCCCACGGAGCGCACGTGATGAGCCTGTGGCAGGCAGAGGAGCAATACCCCTCTTTGCTGTGCCAATACTACAATGTAGTCGCTGCGCAAAAATACGACGGTCTTGCTGCGCTCAACACCCTTTTGGCGCAGGATGGATTGCTCGTATATATAGAAAAAGGAGTGGTGCTCGAAAATCCACTTCAGATAATGAACATCGCCTCAGCCCGCGCCAATTTGATGATGAACCGCCGTCTGCTGGTGGTTATGGAAAAAGATGCGCGCGCTGACATCATGCTCTGCGACCATGCAGAAGGAACGCAACAGCATCTCAGCACGCAGGTGAGCGAAATCTACCTGGGAGAGGGGGCTCGTCTGAACCTCTATAGCATTGAGGAAAACAATGCTCAAAACACACGCATACACAAGCTGTCCGTGAAGCAGGAAGCCCGCAGCGTTTTTGTGCAGACCGACATCACACTTTCTGCCGGCCGCTCGCGTCAAACCTCGGAGGTAACCTTATGCGGCGAACATGCCTCCGCAGTGCTGAATGGAGCCACGGTGACCAGCGACAATCAGGTGGTAGACAACTATATACTCGTTTCGCACGATGCCTGCCACTGTCAGAGCCAGATGCTCTACAAGAGTGTGCTCGACGGCCAGAGCATAGGTGCCTTTGCCGGAAAAGTGCTCGTAAATGCTGGCGCCCAGAAAACGGTTTCCGAGCAAACCAATGCCAATCTGTGTGTGAGCAGCGAAGCCCATGCCTATAGCCAACCCATGCTCGAAATCTATGCCGACGACGTGAAGTGTAACCATGGTTCTACGATAGGAAAGCTCGATGAAATGGCGCTTTTCTACATGAAACAACGTGGCATAGAGGAGGCCGAGGCCCGTTTACTCTTGCAGCATGCCTTTGTCAACGATGTGTTGCAGCGCATCGAGATAGAACCCTTGCGACAGCGGATTTCACACATGGTGGAGCAGCGCTTCCGCGGACAGAAAGATGAAGTCTGCAAAGGCTGCAATCTATGTCAGAAATAAAAAATCGCCGATTTCACCGAAATAATCCTCTCACATTTAATTGAAGGTCATGAAGAATTACCGCGACGACTTCCCTATACTGTCACGCACTGTTTATGGTCACCCACTTGTCTATCTTGACAACGCTGCCACCACCCAGAAACCACGCTGTGTGGTAGAGGCAATCAGCGATGAGTATTATTCGGTCAATGCCAATGTGCATCGTGGTGTGCACTATCTTTCGCAGCAAGCCACCGATTTGCACGAGGCTGCCCGCGAAACGGTCAGACAATTCATAGGGGCGCGTTCGGTGGCCGAAATTGTGTTTACGCGTGGCACTACAGAAAGCATCAATCTGCTGGCCACTTCGTATGGCGAGGCCTTTTTGCACGAAGGCGACGAAATATTGGTGAGTGCCATGGAGCACCATTCCAACATCGTGCCATGGCAACTCTTGAGAGAGCGTAAAGGCATTTCCATCAAGGTGATTCCCATCACCGATTCGGGCGAAATTATGCTCGATGAATACGAAAGTCTCTTCACGCCACGCACCCGGTTAGTCTGTGTGGCCCATGTCAGCAATGTGCTCGGCACAGTCAATCCCGTCGGCGAAATGGCGCGCATAGCGCATGCTCACGGGGCTCACATTTTTGTAGACGCAGCCCAGAGCGTGCCGCACATGCCGGTAGATGTAGCTACAATGGATTGCGACTTTATGGCATTCAGCGGTCATAAGGTCTATGGCCCCACTGGAGTAGGAGTTCTTTTCGGACGCGAGTCACTCCTCGAGAAGATGCCTCCCTATCAAGGTGGGGGCGAAATGATAGCCCGTGTCAGTTTTGAGCGTACCACCTATGAAAGGCTACCCTATAAATTCGAGGCCGGCACTCCCGACTATGTGGGAACGCATGCCCTTGCCGTAGCTCTCGATTACGTGAGCAAAATAGGCATGGAATACATTGCCCGCCATGAAGCGGAACTCACGCTCTATGCCATGCATCGGCTTGGGCAAATTGAGGGAATGGCAATCTATGGTACAACTCCTAATAAATGCGGAGTGGTGGCCTTTAACGTGGGAAATATCCATCATCTTGATCTCGGGACCTTGCTAGACCGTCTGGGCATTGCTGTACGTACTGGTCACCATTGCGCACAGCCTCTTATGGCGCGCTATGGAGTGGAAGGTATGGCGCGCGCCAGTTTTGCCCTCTATACCACCACCGAAGAAATCGATGCGCTGGCAGAAGGCATAGAGAAAGTGGCAAAAATGTTTTGAAAATTCCTCGATGAAACCGCGCTTTTTTATGAAAAAAGAGCATGCCCCCTTGGCCTCGGTTCTTAATAGCCAGAACCTGATAGAAGCCGGATGCGATGAAGCTGGCCGTGGATGTTTGGCAGGCAGCGTATATGCGGCGGCCGTAATTTTTCCACCCGACTATCAAAACCCCCGACTAAACGATTCCAAACAACTTTCTGCGCACCAGAGAAATGAACTGCGCATGCAGATAGAGAACGATGCGCTGGCTTGGGCCGTAGGTGTGGTAACTGCCGAGGAAATAGACAAAATAAACATACTCCGCGCCAGCATCTTGGCCATGCATCGGGCGCTCGACCAACTCGGTGTACGGCCCGAATATATCATAGTAGATGGCAACCGTTTTATTCCCTATCATAATCTTCCACATACTACGGTCGTGAAAGGAGATGGGAAATTTCTGTCCATAGCAGCCGCCAGCATCCTTGCAAAAACCTATAGAGACGATTACATGAGGCAGATGCACGAGCAATATCCCTATTATGCCTGGGACCGAAATGCAGGCTATCCAACAAAAGCCCACCGCGAAGCCATTGCAAAGCATGGACTGAGCCCCATACATCGCAAAACTTTCAACCTGCTGGGCAACGATGGGCAACTCTCTTTGTTCGATGAATAACGTTATGGCGTAGAATGAGGCGAGGCTCCATGAAATATCGATTTAAAGGGCCGTAGCAACTAAAAATGCCGAAAGAATCATACAAAAATCCCCGCCCGCAAACGCACCTGCGTTTGCAGACGGGGATTACCGTTTAATAACCCCAGCCACTGCCACATTTATAGCGGCAGCTACATGGAAAACTCAGAGGGGCGCTGCCACGCGGCAGCATCCTCCTTTTGTTTTCTTTTAGTTTCCTATGTTTTACTGAGGTTTTCTAAGTCTTTATTGTTTCGTTTAGGATGAGTTATTTACCTCCCTTCGCTTTTTCGCCCCCAGCCTCCTCGGACTATCGCCCTCGGGGCTGACATGTCGGCTTCGGTCGGTGACAACTTTTTTTGCGTAAACTTAAAAAAGTTTGTTTATAAGCGCGCTTACAAGGTGCATCTCGGGCCCCTGCG
>CADBQP010000024.1 GCA_902796835.1 uncultured Bacteroidales bacterium | reverse complement strand
CAGAAAAGAAGGACACCTTGACAGAGAAGAAAGCCGACGGCGCAGAAAACATCGTGACGGCCGACATCAACATCATGACGCGCGGCGAGCTGCGCAAGGGCGGGCTCTCGGGCGAGGACAATGGCGAGGACTTTGCCGCCTTCGTGCTGGAACGCATGCGTCTGGGGCTCACCTATGAGCGCGGCCCGCTCTCGCTGCGATTTGCCGCGCAGCAGGGCAACACGTGGGGCAGCAAGGAGGACAACGAGCTGTCGGTGTATGAGGCCTGGGTGAAATTCTGCTCGCGCGGCGGTCTCTTTGCCACCCTGGGCCGCCAAGAGCTCTCCTATGACGACCAGCGCATTTTCGGCGCCGACGACTGGTCGATGACGGCCAAGACGCACGATGCGCTCCGATTCGGATATGAAGGCAAGGTGCACAAGGCGCACGCCATACTCTCGTTCAACCAGAACCCCGAGAACATGGACAACGGCACGCACTTCAGCGGCGGCCTGCAGCCCCACAAGGCCCTGCAGGCCCTGTGGTACCACTACGACCTGCCGCGCACGGGGCTGGGAGTGTCGCTGCTGTTCATGAACGTGGGCATGCAGGCCTCGGAGCGCTCCCACCAGGACCGCACCTTCCAGCAGCAGCTCTTTGGCGGCCATGCCTGCTACGAATCGCAGCCCTTTGCGGCCCATGCCTCGCTCTACTTTCAGCGCGGCAAGCAGGAAGACGGCCTCAAGCTGGAGTCGTGGATGATGAGCCTCAAGGCCATGGCCCGCCCCTCGGCACACTGGGAAGCCTATGCGGGATATGACTACCTGAGCGGCGACGACAACTATTCTGTGCCGGCTACGGGAGTCTTCGGGCTCATCCTGCACAAAAAGGTGAAGGGCTTCACCTCCATCTACGGCTCCCACCATCGTTTCTACGGAGCCATGGACTTCTTCTATGTCTCCACCTACTTCAGCGGATTCTCGCCAGGCCTGCAAAACCTCTATGTCGGCACCAAATGGAAACCCACGCAACGCCTGAGGTTCGACCTGGCCTACCACTACCTGGCCACGGCCACGGGCATGAAGCATGCGCGGCGCTCGCTGGGCCACGAAGTGGAGTTTTCGGCCACATGGGAACCCATGCGCGACGTGAGCCTGAGCGCCGGATATACCTTCATGGACGGCACAAAGACCATGGAGCTGCTTAAGCGCACCGACAAGCACCGCCAGCTCCACTGGGGCTGGATTATGCTCAGCGTGTCGCCACGCCTGTTTCAGATTAAGTGGTGAGCCTGACGCGCGCACATTCCGATGCCAGGATTTAAGTTTTTTTAGGACAGCACAAGGCCTGCGTGCGAGGCTTTCTTCATAACTTCGCGCTCGACGTCGCGGGGGCTGCAGACACATGGGCGGAACCGGCGCCGAGAAAGCAAGACTAAACCACTTTGTGACACATGAAAAAACTCAAAACCGCGCTGCTCACGGCCGCCATGCTCATGGCCGTCGACGGCGCACAATCGCAAACTATCATGCATCTCACCCCGCAGCAACAATCGCTGGCCGTCATTGCCGCACTCGAGGCAAAAGGCCACACCGACCGCCTGGCCACGGCCCTCAACGAAGCCTTCGACCAGGGGCTCACCATGAGCCAGGCCAAGGAAGCACTCTCACACCTTTATGCCTACACCGGATTTCCGCGCTCCCTCAACGCACTGGGCACACTGCAGCGCGTGGCCCGCGAACGCGCCGAAAAAGGCCTCGCCACCCCGGCCGGCCGCGAAGCCGACCCGCTGCCCGCCGGCTTCGACCCGCTCAGGGAAGGCACCAAGGTGCAGACACAGCTCACGGGAGCGCCCTTCAACTACACCTTTGCCCCGCAGACCGACTACTACCTGAAGGCCCACCTCTTTGGCGACATCTTTGCGCGCAACAACCTCAGCTTTGCCGAGCGCGAAATCGTTACCGTGGCCGCCATATCGACACTGCCCGGCTGCGAGCCGCAACTGCTGGCCCACATCGGCGGCGCCCTCCACATGGGTGTCACACCCGAGCAGCTGCGCGAGCTGCCCACACTGCTGGAACAGAAGACAGGAGCCGAAGAGGCCGCACGCCTGCGCCAGATGCTGGCCCGCCACTTTGGCCAGGAAGATGCCACCACCGCCGCCCCTGCCGAGCCCGGAGGCCCTTGGCCCAAGGGACAGCCCAACGACGCCTATGCACAATACTTCACCGGGAAGAGCTACCTCGCCCCCATGGAGGGCGGCATGGCCAACGTCAGCTTTGAGCCGCGATGCCGCAACAACTGGCACATACACCACGGGCAGACACAGGTGCTCATCTGCGTGAGCGGAAGAGGATGGTATCAGGAATGGGGCAAACCCGCCGTGCCCCTCACACCGGGCACCGTCATTGCCGTGCCCGCCGAAGTGAAACACTGGCACGGAGCCGCGCGCGACTCGTGGATGCAACACCTCACCTATCACAAAGACATCAAGGAAGGCGCCTCCAACGAATGGCTCGAACCCGTGGCCGACGCCCACTACGACACCCTTGAATAGGAACAAACCATAGAAACCACCTACACACACATACCTATAATTTCATATGAAGAAAACACTCCTTGCAGTGCTGGCCCTCAGCCTTGTGGCCGCCTGTAGCAAACCCAGCCAGCCTGCCAGCCAGGCAGCCGACAACAGCGCCGAGCCGCGCGAAGCGAAAGAAGTAGTGGGCCGCGTCAACTTCGATGCCGCCCATCCCGTCATTACCCCCCTGCCCTGCCTGATGATTGCCACCTACGACAAAGACCAGGTGCCCAACGTAATGATGGCAGCCTGGGGCGGACAGTGCGGCCCCAACCGCATCACCTTTGAACTCTCGGCTCACAAGACGACCGAAAACCTGCGCCTGAAGAAGGCCTTCACCGTGAGCTTCGCCACGGCCGACGACGTGGCCCAGAGCGACTACTTCGGCACCGTGAGCGGCACCGACGTGCCCAACAAACTCGAGCGCGCCGGCTTCACGGCCACCCCCAGCCCCAACGTGGACGCCCCCATCATCGACCAATATAAGCTCACACTCGAGTGCCAGGTGGTCGAGATGAACGACGACGATAAAGGCGGCGCCTGCGTGGTGGGCGAAGTGGTGAACTGGAGCGCCGACCCCAGCATTGTGCGCCCCGACGGCAAGATAGACCTTGCCAAGCTGCGCCCCATCGTGTTCGACTCCTCCACCAACACCTATCGCGTCGTAGCCGACAGCGTGGGCAAGGCGTGGGGCTCGGGCCAGCAATTCATGCAATAACCAACCACCACACACACCTGCGCCCCGGCCACCAGACGTCGGGGCGCAGGCATCAACTTCACACCACCACCCACACACATGACCCTCAGGCGACGACACCTTTCGGCCCGCATACTGTTGGCAGTATTCCTGCCCATGCTGCTGCTCTCGTCGCTCCACGTGCACACCCCGGCCCACACGCCAAAGTCGGACGAGGCCCAGTGTGCCCACCAACACTGCTACGGACACCTCGCGCCACAGCCTCTGGGGCAACAACACTGCCTGCTGTGCCAGTTTCTCGACACACCGGTCGTAGCAGCTAAGCAACTCCTCGTTGAGCCCACCCAAACCCACCGGCTTGCACAAGACATTACCTCTGCAAGCCACCACACTGGCCACCACGCCGCCGGGCTCCACCTGCGCGCACCGCCCGCAGCCTGAAAAAGAGACACCCGCACTCGCGAAAACCCTTTATCGTGCGCCCACACAGTGCACCCTATTCCATAAAACCCTAAAACTCTTTTTCAGAATGAAACGCAAATATCTCATTCTGCCATTGCTCTGCATATCCACGGCAATGGCAGCCCAAAATGCCGGCAGCCACGACGCCCATGCGTCCGACTCGACCGACATGTTCCATGGCCACCTTCGTCTGGGCGAAGCCGTAGTGGTGGGCCTCACGGGCCAAACCAAGCTCAAGGACGCCACGGCCCCCATCACCCTCGTGCGACCCCACGAACTCAGGGCCGCCTCAGCCACCAACATAGTCGATGCCATAGCCCACCTGCCCGGCCTGAGCCAAATCACCACGGGCGGCGCCATCAGCAAGCCCATCATTCGCGGACTGGGCTACAACCGCGTGGTCAGCATGTTCGACGGTGTGCGCCAGGAAGGCCAGCAGTGGGGCGACGAGCACGGCCTCGAAATCGACGACCAGGCCGTGGGCTCCGTCGAAGTACTCAAAGGCCCGGCCTCCATCATCTATGGCTCCGACGCCCTGGCCGGAGTGGTGCTCATGCGCAGCCAGCCGCTGCCCGAGGAGGGCACACTGCGCGCCAATGCCGCCACCGAATATCAGACCAACAACGGCCTCTTTGGCTATTCGCTCAACTTCGGCGGCAAGCAGCGCGGCATCGTCTTCGACGCACGCCTGAGCCAAAAGATGGCCCATGCCTATAAGAACAGGCGCGACGGCTACGTGCCCGGCTCGCAGTTTTCGCTCATGGGCACAAGCCTCATGGCCGGACTCGACAGGGACTGGGGCCACTCCCTGCTGCGCTACTCCTACGTACACCTCACCCCCAGCATCATCGAGGGCGAGCGCGACGACGCCACGGGAGAACTCACGGGCCAGCCCGAACGCCGAAAAACCTATGGCAAGGCGCTGCCCTTTCAGCAGGTGCACCACCACAAAATCACGTGGGACAACTCGCTCATCCTGCCCCAGGGCACGCTCAGCGCCATCGTGGCCTATCAGCAAAACCGCCGCCAGGAATACGAGGAGAGTGCCGACGAGTGCGCGCTCTACTTCAAGCTCCACACGCTCTCCTACGACCTTCGCTTCCACTCCTTTGAGCAAAGGGGCTGGCGCTTTGCCGCCGGCGTGGGGGGCATGGTGCAACGCTCCAAAAACCTGGGCGAGGAATACCTCATCCCCGACTACAGGCTCTTCGACGTGGGAGTCTATGCCACGCTTAGCCGCCGGCTGGGCCCCGTAGTGCTCAACGGAGGACTGCGCTACGACCACCGCAGCCTGGGAGCCGACGAGCTCGAGGAAGAAGGCACCCTGCGATTTGCCGAATTCGAGCGCCACTTCAACGCCCTGAGCGGAAGCCTCGGCGCCGTGTGGAACATAGGCCGGCAAATGAACCTGCGCCTGAACCTGGCCCGCGCCTTCCGCACGCCCAACATGAGCGAACTGGCTTCTAACGGAGTGCACGAAGGCTCGCAGCGCTACGAGCTGGGCAACGAGCGCCTCAAGGCCGAACACAGCCTGCAGGTCGACCTCGGCTTCGACCTCAACCTGCCCCTACTGACGGCACAGGTGGCCCTCTTTGCCAACCGCATCGACAATTACATCTATGCCCACCGCCTGCCACAGGTTGTGGAGCCGGGCCACCTCACCTATGCCTACACGCAGGGCGACGCCAGCCTCGTGGGATTCGAGGTGGGGGCCGACTTCCACCCCGTGCATGCCATTCACTTCGAAAACACTTTCTCCATGGTCAACGCGCGCCTGCTCCATCAGCCCCGCGACATGAAATACCTGCCCATGACGCCGGCCCCGCGGTGGACATCGGAAATCAAGTGGGAAATCACACACCACTTCCACCCCACGCTCTCGGACCAATGCCCGCCCTCGCCCAAGGGGCTTGCGCTGAACAATTTCTACGTGGCGCTGGGCATGGAGTGCTACCTCAGGCAAAGCCACATCATGAGCGCCGACCAAACCGAGACACCCACGCCGAGCTACACGCTCTTCAGCCTCAGCCTGGGCACCTACCTTCAGCTTGGCAGCCGCAAGGTGGCCGAAGTGCACATCACGGCGCAAAACCTTTTCGACCGCGTCTATCAAGACCACCTGAGCCGCCTGAAGTATGCTCCGCTCAACCCCCTCACGGGCCTGCAGGGTATTGCCAACATGGGCCGCAACATAGCGTTCAAGCTCATCGTGCCGCTCACGTTCTGAGACCGTGCGTAGCGCCACCACGATGGCCACAAAAACGAACTATCGCCGCACCCGTCATTTCGAGTGCAGCGATAGTTTTTTCGTGGCGTTCTCCAGCCCTGCAGCCTATGTCTTGCTGCCCTGCGGAGCGGCTACCTTGACTTGCGGAACTCCGAGGGAGTCTGGCCCTCGTGCTGTCGGAAGAAGCGGCTGAACGCGGGCAGCTCACAGAATCCCAGTTCGCGGGCCACCTGCTCCACGGGAGCATGGGGCACCCTGAGCAGCAGGCGCTTGGCCTCGAGCATGACGTAGTTGTTAATCCATTCGCTGGCCGCCACACCCGTGAGCTGCCTGACGAGGGTGGCAAAATATTTGGGCGAGAGACACTGGCGGCGGGCATAGAAGGCCACCTCGCGCGACTGGCGGTGGCAGGCAATGATGTCGGCATAGAAGCGTTCGAAGAGGTCCTCGTTCTTCAGCAGCCCACGCGGCTTCCCGTCGAGGCCCTGTTCGATGAAGTAGTCGCAGAGCGTGGCTATGACGTGCACCAGCAAGGCCACGAGCTCCTCCTGCTGCGGCACACCCAGGCGCTGCACGCTCATGATCAGGCGGAAGCTGTCGCAGATGGTTTCGAAACGCTCGGGCGGCAGGCTCATATGTGTGAGATAGGTGGGAAAGTGGTAGTGGCCCATGACACCCTGCTGACGAAGGTGCATCACGTACGACCTTTTGATAAAAACGCAGAGCACGCTGTAGTCGGGACTCACGTAGGAGTGGGACAACACGTGGTCGGGAATGACCCAGCAAATGTCGCCGGCCTTGAACTCGAGGTCGCGATAGTCGTAGCGACCCCTCATCAGCCCGCTGCGGCAAAGGCCAATGTAGTAATACTGAGAGTGATAGTCCACGTTCAACGGCGGCGCCATGCCCACGTTGTCGAGCACCACGAAGTCGCTTTCCAACCGGCCATCGAGCGCCTGGCGATAAATTTCGAGCTTTTCCTGTTCCGTCATAGGCAAACAAATGATTTGGCGTTCACGCCGCAAAGATAGGACTTTTTGAACGTTAAAAAGTCAAAAAACCGACCTTTCGTTAAACTTCTGCACACAATTGTTATATGTACGCGCGAGAGAAGGCATTAATTATGCCGCCGAAAATCTACAAACCAATCTTTTTTTCCACATGAAAAAAATCCTCTTTCTGCTCTTCGTCCTCCTTGGCACGCTTTCGGCCCACGCCGACGGGTATGCCTACCTGACGTTTGAAACCTCCGACGGACTGAAGACCTCGGTGAGCACCGATGGGCTCGCCATCACCATCAGCGGCACGACGCTCAAGGCGGGCCAGAAAAGCTTTGTGCTGAGCAACCTCAGCAAGATGTATTTCACGGAGACCGACCAGACCGTGACCGCCATTCGCACCGCCACGGCCCCCTCGTTCGACGAGGCCTCCGAAATCTACAACCTCAAGGGCCAGCGCATGGAGCGCAGCAGGCTCACGAGCGGCACCTACATCGTGAAGACACCACAAGGAACCTATAAAATCGCAGTGAAATGAAGCGCATAAAGACACTCCTCATAGCCCTCATCGTGGCCGCCGCCACCCAGGCGCAGACGCTCCACGTCTCGACCGGCCGCACCACCTATCAGTTTCCTGCCGCATCGGTCGGCGAGATGACCTTCAGCAACGGCTCCACACTCACCATCATGGGAAAGGCCTTCGCCCTTGGCGATGTCGACTCCATGAGCGTTGACCAGAGTGCAGTGACCAACAACCTCGTGAGCATTGCCTACAACGACGGCGGCGAGGCCAGCGTCTGCGTAGCCGGAAACGTGGCCCCCTACGTCAGGGCCACCGTCAGCGGCAACCACGTCGTCATTGAGCAGAGCAACACGGCCGCCGTCGACGGCGACGAAATCACCTATCAGCTCAGCGGCACGGCCAGCGACGGCTCCTTCGAACTCTCGGGCGCCTATAAATGCACCATCGCCCTGGCCGGAGTCACACTGACCAACCCTGGCGGCGCAGCCATCAACATTAGCAACTCCAAGCGCATACAGCTCAGCGCCAAGAGCGGCACCATAAATACCCTTAGCGACGCGGCCGGAGGCTCGCAAAAGGCCTGCATCTACAGCAAAGGACAGCTACAGCTTCAGGGCAAAGGCACCCTCATCGTGAGTGGCCTGACGAAACATGCCATCAAGAGCGCCTCCTACGTGAGCCTGAAGAACCTTACGCTCCAAATCACCGCCGCGGCCGGCGACGGCATCAGCTGCGAGGAATACTTCCTCATGCAGAGCGGCAGCGTCACGATGAGCGGACTGGCCGACGACGGCATACAGTGCGACCTCGACGGCACGGCCTCGACCGGCGAAACGACCGACCACGACGGCGAAGACTCGGGCAACATATACATTGAGGGCGGTACGCTCGACATCACCACCACCGTCGTTGCCACCAAGTGCCTCAAGAGCGCCGGCAGCGTCAGCGTGAAGGGCGGCACCCTCACCCTCAAGGCCGAAGGGGCCCCCGACGTGAGCAACACGGCCGACCTCTCCTATGCCGCAGGCATCAAGGCCGCCAACTTCACACAGAGCGGCGGCGACATCACCATCAACGTGAGCGGAGCCGCAGGCCGCGGCATTGCCGCCGACACCACCTTTGCCACCACGGCCCAGAACACGGGCACCCTCACCATCACCATGAGCGGCGCTCCCGTGAGCTCGGGAACCACCTATTTTGCCACGGCCAAGGGCATCAAGGCCGGCACCGTCAACATTGCTGGCGGCACCGTCAACATCACCATGAGCAGCGCCACCAGCTGCGGCAAAGGCATTAAGGCCGACAGCGACGGCGGCACGGGCAACCTTAACATCACGGGCGGCACCGTCACCGTGAGCAGCTCGGGAGCCGGCGCCTACGACTCCGTGGAGCGCGACGCCAAGGGAGCAGCCTGCCTCAAGGCCGATGGCAACATGCTCATCGGCGGCGGCACCCTCAACCTCACCGCCACCGGCACGGGCGGCAAGCCCATCAAGGCCGACGGAACGCTCCAGATAACGGACGGAACCGTTGTGGCCACTGCCCGGGGCTCGCAATATCGCACGGGAAGCTACACCGCATCGGCCAAGGCCATCAAGAGCAACGGCGACATGACCATCAGTGGCGGCACGGTGACGGCCTCGTCGAGCAGCCACGAAGGCATAGAGTCGAAGAGCACACTCACTATTGAAGACGGATATGTTTACGTCAGCTCGAGCGACGATGCCATCAATTCGGCCGGCGAAATGTATATCAAAGGCGGATACGTCATGGCCGTGGCCAGCGGCGACGGCGGCGACGGCATCGACGCCAACGGCAACCTTCGCATATCGGGCGGCAACGTCTTTGCCGTGGCAGCGAGCCAGCCCGAAGTGGGCCTCGACGCTAACACCGAGGGCGGCAAGCAGCTCTACATCACAGGCGGAAACATAGTGGCCATTGGCGGACTGGAACGTGGCGCCAGCCTCTCGAACGGCACGGCCATGCAAGCCTCGTCCTATACGAAGGGAGCCTGGTATGGTCTCGACAACGGCTCCACGCTGGCCTTTGCCTTCAAGGTGCCCAGCAACAGCAGCATGGGCTCGGGCATGGTGGTCTTCACCAGCGGCACTCCCGCCCTGAAGCAGGGCGTCACGGGCAGCGGCACGGCCTTTTGGAGCAACAACGGATACGATAGCTGCAGCGGCGGCAGCAACGTAACGCTCTCCACCTATAACAGCAGCAGCGGCGGAGGCCCCGGCGGCGGAGGCCCCGGCGGAGGCGGCGGACGCTGGTAGGAAAGGCGCCCCACCCCACCCGTCACGAGATGCCCGCCAATCCACCTCGAAGACATTCTTTTTCGATAAGCGAAAACCATCACACACGTTTAGGAGCCGACGCCCGAGGGCAGCGGCTCCTTTTTTTATGCTGTGTGAAAATAGGCTTGTTGTCTTTTGTAAGCAAAAGGGCGGAAACCGTGTCGAAATTATCGGCCTCGGCTCTCGCTCTAAGCTTTTTTCTATGAGGCGACACGGACTTCTGCATCATGCCGTCTCGGATAAACATCACGAGGCTGCGTGGTGCTGAATGTGCGCCATTGAAAGGCTTTCACATTTGTGGCTAAATAATGCGGGCGAAAGCGCCTTGTCCGGTCGCCTTCGCCCGCTGATGTGCGATTACCGTCGTAACGGTTGGTGGTTTATTTTACTTCGTCATGACTTTCTTGCCGTTCACGATGTAAATTCTACCCTTCATGGGCTTCGTCACGCGGCGGCCCTGCAGGTCGAAGATGACGGCATCCTTATCGGCTCCGAGCGTAAGGGCTCCGATGCCTGCGGGAGGAACGGGGGTGAACGTAGCCGAGGCGAGCGGATTGCCAACGGGGTCGAGTCCCTGGCTGAAGATCGTTACATTTTCGAAGGTGCTAAAATCGAAGTTGGTAACCTCGGCAAAGGTAAGCTTGATGGTATATTCCTTGCCTAACTCGAGTCCGTCGATGTAGATTGTTAGAGTGTTGTCCGTTACGTTGAGCGGGCTCTTCTCGCCGTTTGCCACCTCTGTGCCTTCGGCATCGACCACAACGTAGTTGAACGTGGCATTGAGCGCGAAAGCATTCTGATAGGAACCTTTCAGTTCAGACTTGTAGGTCAGCGTTGCCACGATTTCGTCGCCGTTTTCGGGGTCATTGACAAATTCGTTGTTTACACTGAAGGCATAGTCGGACAGCTTGACATAGGCCTCGCGGAAGGTGGCCGAAACTATCACGGCCTCTACGGGCATGATGAAGTATTGTTCGCCGGTCCACTCGTCGGTCTCTACGGTATAGGTTGTCTCGCTCTCCACACCGGTCACGGTGATAGCCTCGAGCTCGTAGCCCTCGTCGGCGGTTGTGTTGACAACTACTTCGTCGCCTTCATTCACGGTGACCTTGCCTTCTGCCTCTTTCTTCGAGTCGGCCTCTATTCCTACCACCGAGCCGTGTTCGAGGCCTGTGGCAAAGACTACTTCATACTGGGCGATGTATTCCACCGTCAGCACTACGTTGGCGGCAGGCATGGTGAACTTCCACATGTTGTCTTCCATCTTTGTGGTGGCAATTTCGCCAAGCAGCGCGGGAGCGCGGCGGCGAGCGGCAGCAGCGTCCCACGTGGTGTAGGCGCGCACGCTGATATTCTTCACTTCATAGCCCTCGGCAGGCATGACAAAGACTCTCACCTCGTCGCCGGCAACAGCCTGGGTGACAGCACGGTCATTGACGGTGAACAGCACAAGGCAGCGCTCATCGGCGGGGTCGGCCAGCTTCAGGTCGTAGTTGGCAGCCACAGTCAGCTCCGTGCTATAGACCACGCCTTCGTAGGGGCTTGTCTCGTCCTTGGGCTCAGCCTTAATCCAGTAGTAGCCAGGCTTCATGTCGGCAAGGAATGCGTCGAGCGTAATGGGGTTGTAGTCGTCGTAGTATATGGCACCCATGTCGTTCTCTCCGCCCACGAGCACTTTGATGGTGATGTCGTCGGAAGCGATGATGTTTTGGCTGCCTTCCTCAGCGAGAGAGTCGACGAGCTGAATGTCGAGAGCCTCCTTCGGCTGATACTTGCCGCCCTGGCCCTCAGCCACAGCTATCTTGCCGTCGAAGGGCAGACCGGTGAACGCCACTGGCTTGACGTCGTCCAGCATGTCGCGAACGAGTTCGTAGCTAAGGGTCACGTCGCCGGCTGGCATAACGAACGATGCAGTGGTGAAGAGGTCTTGTTCGCTGGGCGCATCGGTGGTCACGCTCTGGGCCTCTTCGCCCTTCTGTGCCGAAGCCTTGCGGAACTTGTAGCCACGCTTGGCAATAAGAATCACGTTCTGTCCCTCCGTAATAGATGAGAGCTTGCCCTCGGCGTCGAGCGGTGCATTGCCGCCGTCAACTCTCAAACTGGCCTTGCCGCCCCCGATGGTGTAGGCATTGGCTGCCGTGAAGGTTGCAGTATAGGACTGAATCTCAACAAACTTGCCATAGAACGTGATGTCTTGGCCGACAGAATAGGTTGCAACATCTACGGGGTTGGTAAGGGCCGCATCTAAGCACCAGCCTTGGAACTCGTGATTTTCCACAGACTCAAAGTTGGCATGCTTGGTGGAGGAGGCGCCTCGCGCCACAACCTCCGTGCCCAGCACGGTGGTGCCGTTCATGTAGGTAATTGTAACGGCTTCGAGTTTGGTAGCAGATACGTAGCAGGTCATATCACCATCTTCAGTAGTGAAAGTGTAAGAAGCGTACCATTTTCCAGCTTGCTCATAGGCCAATACGTCGATGCTGTCGCTATGGGAATAAGGCTCCGATTCGCCCACATAATAGGTGTCTGTAGTCACGATGAACGTAATGGTGGGAGCCTCCACATAGCCAGTCATCACCTCAAGGCCATTTTCTACCCAATTTCCGTTTACCTGGCTGCCGTTTATGAGCGCGCCTGCCCAGTAGGATGTCACATGGTCGACTTCTTTCTCGGACTCCGCCGATTCTGCCTCGTAAACCTCGGTCTTTGGAATCTGGGCATTAAGGTTAGACGACACGCTCCAGGTTCCGTCCGTAAAGTTCCACGAAACCTTGGGGCTGTGCGCCATCGCACCCGAAACTGCAATCAGCAGCAGGGCGAGAATTGATAGTAGTTTTGATTTCATAAGCGTTTTGCTTTTAAGAATTGAAACTTGTTATGAACTATTCTAACAAAACGTCTGCTTCGAAGGAACTCGGTCCTCGAAGCTGAGAGGCCACAGCAAGGAGCCTTGCGGCCCGTCACCCGCCATACACACTATGGCAGCCTCATGCCGCAAATTTACTAATTTTTATTAAAACGAAACATTTTGCTTCTAAAAAAACGGGCAAACTGTTTTGTTTGTCGGGCCTGTCGGTCTCGACAGTATTTGCCCCGCTGGATGGGAAGGCCCGTACGGGCTTTTTCTCTCGCAGCCTTCCCTCGCTTCGGCGGCGGGCATGAGTTGTTCAGAACCGATAGAAGAGCCCGGCCTTGAGCTCAAAGGTGTGGGCACTGACGTCGGGATGATGGCTATAGTGTGTGTGGCGGCCGTAGTAGATGCCGCGCACGAGTAGGCCCCAGCCGTTGCTCAGGTCTATCTCGAACGAGGGCGAAACCACCAGGAGGGCTGCATTGCCGTGGTCGCCCTGCGCGTTGAGATAGAGCGGGTCGCCGCTCTGGAGCTTGGCCTGGTCGTAGCCCTTCCAGGTGAAGATGCGATAATAGTTGGCCTGCAACACAAATCGGCCAAAGTTTCTGAGCTCGGCCAGGGTGCGTGTTTTTAGGCTGAAGCCGCTGCCCATGTTGTAGTCGCGGTCTATGACGTTGTAGTAGTCGCTCTTGGTTCCGCCCAGCAATATGCCGCTGAGCATGAGTCGCTGCTCAAAATAGCGGAGCGCCCCGTGCTGAGGCACCGACAGCACTACGCCGGGGCCCAGGGCGGCCGCCTCGCTGATGCGGTAGGGGGTGAGCTTCGTGCCGTCTTTCACGGGCTCGGAGTCGTAGTAGTTGAAGTGCTGATAGAGCCCGAACTCAGCCTTGAGCCCGCGGCGCTCAATCATGGGTGTGCTCCACAGGCGCCCCAGCAGGTGGAGCGAATGAACCAAGGGCTGGTTGGGACTCAGCCCAAAGCTCACCTCGGCATCGAAATAGTCGTAGGGGTGGTTCTCGCCCTCGTCGTTGAGCGGATGGCCATACTCCAGGTGGAGCGTCAGGTAGGGGTTTGCCTCGCCGCGAAAGAGGGAATGGTTGTCGGCCAGATAGCGTGCGCCGAGCGAGACGGAGTAGTTGAGCGGAATGCGCTCGAAGTCGTGGTAGAGGTAGTTCGACGTGCGCACACGCCAGGCCTCGCCCCTTACTATTCGGTTGAAGCCTTTGACGGGGTTGATGATAGTGGCCACCACCTCGCGCACAAGGCGTCCCAGCCCGCGCTTGCTGTCGTTGAGCACGAGGTTGCTCATGCGGTGGGCCACCTCGCCAATGGCTATGCCGCCCATGGTGGTAGCCATGAGGTCGTTGATGGCCGGAGGCTCCGTTTCGCCCAGCATTTCCCACATGAGCGAACCGCCAAGGGCATAGGGCGCCGACTCAAGAAACGACAGGCCGTTGCTGCGCGCCGAGTTGAAATAGAGGTTGCCGTGGTAGGGATGCATGAAGAGGTTGGTCTTGAAGTTGTCGTTGTCCCACACAAAGCCGTTCGTGATGTTGTCCCAACAGGAGCGGAATGTGGTTTTTGCATATCCCTTTCCGAGCACAAAGCGGTCGAAGCAGTGCACGCCCACGTTGATGAACGTGGCCTCGGCCGCTGCCACCCATGGGCGCTTCCGGGGCGGCGGGGCCAGCAGCGAATCGCCCGTCGAGAGGCTGTTTTCGCCCGACAGGCTCTTGAGCTGCGGGCGGCGCAGGTCGCGCTGGTAGCGCAGTGTGAGGCCTGCCTCAAGGAGCAGGCGCTGCCGATAGAGGCGCGAATGGGAGTAGTAGCGCGTGTGGGCATATCCCACCGTGGCAAAAGCCCCAATCCGCTCGCTCAGCGCATAGTTCACACCCAGGCGCGCCTGCAGCGAATAGAGCCGCTTGTCATCGTCGTCGCCGCTGCTGCTGAACGACTCCACATGGGCAAAGCCCACGTCGCCGCTCACCGACCATCGCGGCGAGAGTTCAAAATACTGGCCCAATCGGTAGGACAGCGAGCCAGAGAATTTTTTTGTCGAGGCCCATGTAGTGTGTGCCCAGGCTCACGATGTTGTAGGTGCTGCGGTTACGAATGCGCAGGCCCACGTTAAACTTCGACTCCGTGCCGCCAAAGAGCAGAAAGTCGATTTTCGAGGCCGGGTTCACGTTGAAGAGGCCAATTTTGTGGCCCAGTGTGTCGTGCGAAATGTTCACAATGCCCACCTGCCAGCCTCCAGCACGCTGCGGAGCTATGTTGATGGCCCCAAGCTGCACACCCGAGAGCGTGTCGGCATAGTTGTAGGCCGCGAACTGCACACCGCGCATGTGTCCCTGCGACACATTGAGCAGGGCGGCCGCCTGCACACCGCACTCCACGCCGCCAGCCAGATTGTTCACACCGCTCAGCTGCAAGCCCCTGAGCCAGCCGGCCGAGAGGCTGCTCAAGCCCGAAACCTGCACGCCACGCACACCCGAGGCCGCGAGCGAAGAAAGCACGCCAAGCTGCACAATGCGCGCCGTGTCTTGCACACTGGCTATGCCCACGGGGAAACGCTGCGCCCACCCGCCCAGAAATGCCGGAAGGGCGAACACGGCACACCACAAAAATCGTTTCATAACAAATAGATGTTCTTTCATATGCCGGCAAAGATAATACTTCCCGAAAACAAGGCCGCAAGCATTATAAAAAATATTGAGCCGCCATGATGGGCGCATTTCACAAAAACTTCATACCTTTGCCATGACGGCCGCCATGAGGCAGCGCCGCAGACAAGCAAAAAACGACACTGACATGAAAACAAGATTCAAGAAAGGAACCAAGACATTCGACATCGGCATCACCGCCGCCTCCGCCATCGTGTCGGTGGGCATCATGCTCTATGCCGTGGGCCACTTCGGGCTGGAAGAGGCATGGCCCGAACTGGTGCTCAACGCCTGCTACGTGGCCTGCCTGGTCATGATATGGATGTACTTCTTCAACTATCGCATCACCACGCAGCAGTTCAACTACTGGTGCTCCATACTGGTGGGCATCACCGTGCTCTTGCGCGACATCCTCTTTGCCCCGCCGCTGGCCAACTTCGGCCTGCACCTGGCATGCCTCGTCCTGTCGGTATTGCTGCTATGCATGCTCACCTACTTCTATGCCCGCAAAAACTGGCAGAGCTACACCAAGGGCCGCCTCTGGGCCATCTGCGCGGTCGACATTGCCATTGCCGCGCTCTACAACTACGACATCTTCGTGGAGCCCTTCAGCGAATATACGGAATATCTGCTCACCGAAATCTGGATACGCCCCACTATCACCTATGGCCTCGTGGCCTGCTTCGTGACAGAAACGGAAGAAAGGTGAAAATAAGAGTATAGCAAATCGTTCTCACTGATGTAATTTTGAGAACCCGCCGCCTGCCGTGACGGCATCCCCAGTCTTAGGGGATGTCGTTTTTTTATGGCGCCAAAAAAAACAATTTTTCGGCGCGAGAGTGCTGATTGTTTATCTGAAATGCCTATATTTGCATCGTCCGACGGGAGAAATCGTCGGGCCTAAGATGGCGTTTTGCCTATCCTTTACAACGAAATCTGGAAAATTTCAACCCAAAAGGGAGGATCAGGACAATCAACGCTCATTCTGTTTGTGTATATCACACCACCGCGCAGCCACCATGCTGTGCAGCGTTCCGATATATACGACAGCGTGGGATAATTGTTTCTCCGTTCATTCCCTTAAAGGTTTTTCCAGATACCTGTTGTAAGATGAACAAGAAAGAGTCCTGCGCTTTTTTTGTGCCCATCGGAGGCAAGCGCCCATTTTCCCCGCTTATGTGATTGAACAAAAAAAAGTCATCAACGACGCCAGACCCCAAGAGACGCAATCCTGCCCTGCCTTCAGCCTTCGCAAGCCCCCTCCCCTTCGGGCAGGGACGGAGAGCGTCTCAACCCAATGCATTCATAACCCCACAAAAACCCATACACCTATGAAAACAAGACTACTCACCACCCTCGCCGCACTCCTGCTCGCCCTCACTTCGTGGGCCAAAGGCGTGGAGATTGACGGCATCTACTACGATCTCGACAGCAGTACAAAAACTGCCAGTGTGACTTATACGGGTAGCACATGGCAAGACACTACCGCCTACACAGGCAGCATCACTATCCCCGCCTCGGTCACCTACGACGGCACAACTTATACCGTCGCCAGCATCGGAATAAATGCATTCCGGGGCTGCACCGGCCTCGCGAGCATCAGCATTCCCGCGTCTGTCACCACCATCGGAGACTGGGCGTTCTCTGACTGCACCGGCCTGACGAGCCTCACCATTCCCGCGTCGGTCACCAACATCGGACGCGGAGCGTTCTCTGACTGCTCGGGCCTCGCGAGTATAAAGGTTGAAGCAGGCAACACTGCATACGACTCACGCGAGAACTGCAATGCCATCATTGAAACGGCAAGCAATACGCTTATAGCCGGCTGCATGAACACCACCATCCCCAATTGCGTCACGAGCATCGGAGCCTCGGCGTTCAGGGGCTGCACCGGCCTAAAGAGCCTCAACCTTCCAGCGTCGGTCACCGCCATCGGAGACTATGCATTCCTGGGCTGCACCGGCCTCGCGAGCATAAAGGTTGAAGCAGGCAACACTGCATACGACTCACGCGAGAACTGCAATGCCATCATTGAAACGGCAAGCAAT
>CADBQP010000023.1 GCA_902796835.1 uncultured Bacteroidales bacterium | reverse complement strand
CAGCCCTGAGGGACGAAGTTCCGAGGAGGCTGGGGGCGAAAAAGCGAAGGGAGGTAACGAAACTCTTCTTAAAACGAAACAACAAAAGAAAACCTCAGTAAAACATAAGAAACTGAAAGAAAACAGTAAGGAGGAAGCTGCCGCGTGGCAGCCCCTCTGAACTTTCCTTATGGCTGCCGCTATAATTGTGGCAGCATGCTGGGGCAACGTAACGGAAATCCCCGTCTGCGAACGTATGTGCGTTTGCGGACGGGGATTTTTGTGTTTGGTTATGGATTCGATATGTTAAAAGCTTGTATATGAATAGAAAAAGGGAGAAAGTGTGTGGAGAAGATTTTGTTCTTGACAGGGCTAAATAGAAAGTTCCGACGCTTAATGGCATCGGAACTTGCATGGAAAATTCTGTGTGGGTTCGGCAGCGAGAAGATGTGCCGGCTCCTTTTTTATTGTTTCCTCTATCGCGTGATGGCGAGTATGAGCGAGGTGATGGAGATGACTACGCTGGCAATGGATGCTGATGCACTCCAAATGGTGAAGAAGGGACTGTTCTTCACCTGTGCTGTGCGGTTGGGCTCCACATAGATGAGGTCGTTTTGCTGCACGTAGTAGGCCGGTGAGTTGAATACATCGCTCTGGCGCAGGTCTATGACGTATTGCATGCGTTTGCCATCGACTTCTCGGAAGAGTTTGATGTTCTTCTTCAGTCCGCTATCGGTGATATCGCCTGCGCTGGCCAGTACGTCGAGAATGGAGGTGCGCTTAGAGTTGAGGGCTATTCGTCCGGGGCTCCTTACGGCGCCGAGTACGCTGACGCTGGCATTAGTAAACTTAACGGTTACCTGTGGGTCGTTGATGCCGTGCTCAATGATGAGTTTTTCGAGCACTTTGGCAAATTCCTCTTCGGTATATCCCTGTGCTTTGACTTTGCCGAGCACTGGAAGAGAGACGTATCCGCTGGCATCGACGGTGTATCCGGTGTAAACTTCGCGGCTCTGCGAGGAGCTGGTGTTTACGTTACCTTCGTTGGTTCCCATGGTGATGTTTGACGCATAGGGGGTCAGGAGTTTGGTTTCTGAACACGAAATCGATACCGAGAGGCGGTCGGCAGGTTTTATCTTCATGTCGTAGTTCTGAGCAATGGTTTGCACATGGGCAAAGAGGCTATCGGAATTTTGGAAATAGACCACTTCTTTTTGCGACACGCACGAACTGAACGATACGGAGAGTATGGCAAAGAGCAGAATGCCTTGAATGAGTTTCTTCATTATTGTGATGAATGGTTATTTGGTTATCGTTTGAGTGTTATCTTCTGAATATGCGCAGGATTTTGCCCAGCAGGGTTTTCTTTCGCTTGTCGTCGCGGGCGTCGTGGCCATATCCGTAGGCATATCCGTAGTGGTGGCCGTAACTATGGCCATAGCCTTTGCTGTAGCCGTAGCGCTTGTAGCGATAGGCGTAGCTGCTTTGTGCCTTGTCGAAATCGACGGCGTTGAGGGTAATTCCCACGTTGGGCAGTACCTTTTGCTGAGCCATGTTGTTGATCATGGCCACGGAGCTCTTGTAGGTGTAGTTGGCGCGTACAATGACCACGGTCATGTCGGCCACGCGCGAGATTACTTGTGAGTCGCTCACCATGCCGATGGGGGCGGTGTCGAGAATAACGAGGTCGAAGTTTTCCTTGAGTATTTCGATAGCCTTTTCGAGCGATGGCTGCGAAACGAGTTCGGTGGGGTTAGGTGGAATGATGCCGCCGGGGAGTACGCTTAGGTTCTTGCTTATCTTGGTCTCGACGAGGAGCGACATGAGGTCAATGCCGTCGGGGTCGGCCAGGAATTGCGAGATGCCCGGAAGGCGAGTGCTGAAGTGGAATACTTTGTTCAGGCCTGGGCGTCGGATGTCGAGACCTACGACTACAACTTTTTTGCCCAAGAAGGCATAGCTGGCTGCGAGGTTACATGCGATGGTGCTCTTTCCTTCGCCCGAATAGGCCGATGTGAACATGATGACCTTCTTCTCGGTGGAGCGGAGCATAAACTGTATGTTGGTGCGCAGGCTGCGGAAGGCCTCGTCCATGAGTTCGTTGGTGTTTTCGTGCACCACGATATTGCGTTCGCCGTTGTTCGTCTTGTCGAGGGGTATGTCGCCCACGAGTGGGAGTTGTGTGAGTTTCATGACGTCGTCGCGACCTGTTATCCTGATGGCCAGCAACATGCGCAGGTAGATGATGCCGATGGGGATGGCCAGGCCCAGGAGCAGTGCAATGAGTTTAATCATGCCGCGGCGTGGGGCCACGATGGCAATGGCTTCAGGATCTTCGATGATGCGGCCGTTGTTGGCGGTGGCAGCAAGTTTGATGGCGTTGTCTTCGCGTTTTTGGAGCAATAGCAGGTAGAGTTGCGATTGGAAGTCGCGCTGGCGCGAGATGTTGAGATATTGTTTCTCGGCTTCGGGGGTAGAACTGATGGCTCCGGCAAAGCGGTTTTGCTCTTGCTGTATTTTGTTGCGCTGTATTTTTGTGTTGCTTTCGAGCGATTCGATGGTTTTATAGATGCTGTTGCGCATTTCCTGCAGCTGTGCGTCGGTTTTCACGATTACTTCGTTGCTCTCAGCTGCATTGCGGGCCATGCGGTTGCGCTCGATGACGGTTTTGTTATATTCGGCAATGGCTGAGGTGAGGCCATTGTCGTTAGAGATGCCTATGTTGGCGATGAGTTCGTTTTGCTTGATGTTGGCCTTTACGTCGTCTTTAAGGAACTGTATCATGCGCAGACGCACTTCGTTGTCGGCCAATTGCTGTTCGTAGCGTGTGCGGCCTTGCAGGGCTTCGTGTGCGTCGCTCTGTATGTCAACGAGTCCGGCCGAGCGCTTGAAACCTGCCATGGCGTTTTCGGTGCTTCCCAGCTCGCTCGAAATGAGCATGATGCGGCTGTTGATGAAGGCGGCTGTCTTTTCGGCTGTTTGGTTTTTGTCTTCGTTGGCGTCTTCGTTGTAGGCCTCAACCAGTCGGTTTATGAAGCGTATGGCGCGTATGGGCTTGGTGTCGTTGATGGCGAGCGAGGCGAGGAATGATTCTTTGTTGGTTTGGTCAACGCTGAGGTTGGCCTTATAGTTGGCTGCGGCAATGGTGGGCGCGCTGATGCCCACCGAGATTTCCATGTCTTCGGTGATGGGAACGCTGTCCACGCGTGTGATGCTGATGATGCCATACTTGGTGTTGATGGTGGCAGGCAGTTTGGCAATGTGTTTCTTGATATCGTCCTGAATGCCGTATTTCGATTTGTTGGAGCCCACTGCGCCTTCGAGGTCGAGCGAGCCGTCCTCGTGAAGGTTGACGAGGAAGCCGGCACCGCGCATCTCTTCGGCTATGCCGGGGGTGGTCCATATTTTGATGGGCGACTCGTCGTAGAGGTCTTCGGGGCGATACTTGTCTGTGCGCACTTGCGTGACATAGAGGTCGAGGTCTTCAACTACCTTCTTGATGAGGGTGCGCGAGCTGATGATGTCGAGCTCGGTGCTGAAGTTGTTGGCCATGGAGATGACGCTCGAGAATGAGGAGCGCGATGACATCATGCTTTGGTCTTTGAAAACGTCGTTGCTCTGGTCTTTAATAAGCACGGAGGATTGCACCTGATATACGTTGGGCTTCTTTTTAAGATAGAGCCAGCATAGCGCCATGGCTATGATGACGCTCAGGAGTATCCAATACCAGTTGGCGATAATGTCGCCGAGGAGTTTTAACCAATCGATGTTCGATTCGTTTTGCGGTTGTTCAAGGTGCTCGTCTTGAATGAGCAGTTCGTCTCTGTCAACTGTTGCCATTATGTTTTTCGTTTTTTTTATTTTCTTGAATTATGCGTAGCCTATCGATGGCGTGCTGGTTTTGCCGAAATCTGCGGCTTGCCACAGAGTTGCATTTTACCGCGCAAAATTAGTGTAAATATATTAAACCGACAAAGTTTCGTTCCTTTTTTTAGGGGCATCGAAGCTTTGTCGGTTTTGAAGTGGTGGTTTTTATGAACTTCAGTTTATGTTTTCTCTGATTTTTTTGAGATATTGGTCGAAGGCTGCCTCGTCTTTTTGGTCTATGATTTCGAGCAGTTCTTTCAGTTCGGTGCGAATTTTGGCCACCTGCGGTCCGGTGCGTGGGTTGAAGAGTATTTCGCGCAGCAGCGTATCGTCTTCACCGAGCACGCCTTTGGCTATTTTCATGTGGCGTTTGAAGGTGGTTCCTGGTGCGTCTTGATGTTTCATGACGGCGGCAAACACAAAGGTAGAGACGAAAGGTATGGCCAGCGAGTATGCCACGGTGCGGTCGTGTTCTTCGAAGGTGTATTCAAAGACGTTGAGTCCCAGGCGGGCATAGAGGTCTTTGAAGAAGATGCGCCCCATGAAGTCGCCCTCGCTGATGATGATGGCGTTTTCGGTGGATAGCTTGCCGAGGTTGGCAAATGTGGGTCCGAACATGGGGTGGGTCGATACGTAGCGCATGCCCGTCTGTTCGTAGAATTCCTGCAATCCAGTCTTCACCGAGGCTATGTCGCTCAGTATGCAGTCGGCCGGCAGGTGGGGCATCACTTCGCTGAACACCTGTAGCGTGTGTTTCAGGGTGACGGCATTGATGACGAGCTCTGGTTTGAAATCGTCGATTTCATCGAGCGAGGTGAAGCGCAGTGTGTTATACATGAATCTCAGTTTGCGGGCCTGGATGTCGTAGACGGCGGTTTCGTGGTCGAAACTGAGGAGGTCAACGAAGAAGGCTCCCATTTTGCCGGCTCCTAAAATTAGAATCCTCATGGTGTGTCGTGTGTTTTTTTATTCTTTGTTGATTACTTCCAGCTGCTGGCGCACGCTTTCTTCGTGTATGGCTTCAAATACGCTCTTGATGAAGTCGCCGGACATGCCGTTGAGCATGCCGTGGGCCCCGCGTTTGTCTATGATTTCGTTGTAGCGTGTGTTTTGCACTACGGTCATGTTGTGCTGTTTTTTGTATTCGGCAATTTCGCGGCTTATTTTCATGCGTTTGGTGAGCACTTCGATGAGGTCGTTGTCGAGCTCGTCGATGTGTTTGCGCAGGGTGGTGAGGCTCTCGGTGCCGGCCGCGGTGCTGCGTATGATGAGTTTGCTCAGAATGAAGTCGAGTATGTCGGGCACCACTTGTTGCTTGGCGTCGCTCCAAGCCTCATCGGGGTTGCAGTGGCTTTCGATGATGAGTCCGTCGAAGCCGAGGTCCATGGCCTGCTGGCAGAGTGGGGCGATGAGGTCGCGCCGGCCGCTGATGTGGCTTGGGTCGCCAAAGACGGGCAGGTTGGGAATGCGGCGTTTCAGTTCGATGGGGATATGCCACATGGGGGTGTTGCGATAGAGTTTCTTTTCATAGGTGGAAAATCCGCGGTGGATTACTCCCAGGCGCTTCAGTCCAGCTCCGTTTATGCGCTCGAGGGCTCCCATCCACAGGTCGAGGTCGGGATTGACGGGGTTTTTAATCAGGATGGGCACGTCGGTGCCTTTCAGTGCGTCGGCAATTTCTTGAACGGCAAAGGGGTTGGCCGTGGTGCGAGCCCCTATCCACAGAATGTCGATGCCGTGTTTCAGGGTTAGTTCCACGTGGTGGGCGGTGGCCACTTCGGTGGCGGTGAGCATGCCCGTTTCGCGTTTCACCTCGCTGAGCCATGGCAGTCCTGTTTCGCCCACTCCTTCGAAACCGCCGGGTTTGGTGCGTGGCTTCCATATGCCGGCGCGAAAGATTTTTATTCCGTTTTTGGCCAGTTGCAGGGCGGTGTTCATCACCTGCTCCTCGGTTTCGGCCGAGCAGGGGCCGGCAATGACGGTGGGACGGGTGTCCGAAATGCCTGGCAGTGATAGTGGCTGAAGTTCTAAGTCCATACTTATGTGTGTATATTTTTAGTTGTTCGGGTTGTAGTTTCTATGTTGTCAGTTGTTTTTTGCAAAGTTTTCTATGCGCCGCAGTGCTTCGTTCATGGCCTCTTCGTTGGCGCAGAGGGATATGCGGATGTAGCGTTCGCCGTTTCGGCCGAATATGAATCCGGGTGTCACGAATACTCCGGCCTCGTGGAGAAGGCGTTCGGTGAGCGCCTCGGCTGTGGGATATTTTTCGGGAATTCTTCCCCAGAGGAACATGCCCGCCGACTGTGGGTCGTAGGTGCAGTGCAGGGTGTCCATCATGCGCTCGGCCAGTTTGCGGCGCTGTGCGTAGACTTCGTAGTTGTATTGGTGGTGCCATGCCTCTTCGTTGTGCAGGGCCTTGGCTGCAGCCAGTTGCAGGGGCCGAAGGGTGCCGTTGTCGATGTTGCTTTTCACCTTGAGTGTCCAGCTGATGAATTCGGCGTTCGATGCCATCATTCCCACGCGCCAGCCAGGCATGTTGTGGCTCTTGCTCATGGAGTTGAATTCTATGCAGCAGTCTTTGGCGCCCTCTACTTGCAGTATGCTTAGCTGCTCCTTATTATAAATAAAGGAGTAGGGGTTGTCGTTCACGATGACGAGGCCTTTGCGCCGTGCAAAGTCCACCAGCCTTTCATAGAACGCGGCCGATGCTTTGGCTCCTGTGGGCATGTGGGGATAATTGGTCCACATGAGTTTTACGCGGCTAAGATCCATGGCCTCAAGCTCGTCGAAGTTGGGCATCCATCCATTCTTCTCGGTGAGGTTGTATTTCACCACCTTGGCTCCGAGCAGCGTGGAGAGTGCGGTATAGGTGGGGTATCCAGGGTCGGGAATGAGCACCTCGTCGCCCGGGTTGACGAAGGCCAGGGTGACGTGCAGAATGCCCTCTTTCGACCCTATGAGCGGCTGGATTTCGCTGTTGGGGTCGAGCTCCACGTGGAACCACTTGCGATAGAAGTGTGCAAAGGCTGTGCGCAGTTCCTGTGTGCCTTTTGTGGGCACGTAGCCGTGGGCTTCGGGGTTCATGATTTCGCGGCGCAGGGTGTCGATGGTTTGGGCCGAGGGCGGCATGTCGGGGCTGCCGATGGCCAGGCTGACAATGTCTTTTCCGGCGGCGCGCATGTCGGCCACCTCTTTGAGTTTGCGGCTAAAGTAGTATTCGCTTACCAACGAAAGGCGGTCGGCGGGTTGTATGTGGTTGTTCATGTTTATTGTTCGTATAGGGGTCAGAAGGCTTTGTATTCGCCCATGATTTTGAGTTCTTGTGTGAGCGGCCTGGCAGCTTCTATGCACTGGTGGAAGCGTTTGGGGTCGTCGTAGGTCATGTCGACGTAGAACATGTAGTGCCACTCATTTCCTATGATGGGGAGCGATTGTATTTTGGTGAGGTTTATGCGATAGAAGTTGAAGATGGAGAGCACGTGGCTCAGGCTTCCCTCGGTGTGGGGCAGGGTGAACACGAGTGAACTTTTGTCTGCCAGGTTGGGGTTGCGGTGCTCGTTGGCCTGGGCGGGGTTGCTCAGCGCCAGAAAGCGTGTGTAGTTGTGCTTGTTGTCTTCTATGGCGTTTTCGAGCACTTTCAGGCCGTAGAGCCCGGCGGCGTCGGCATGGCAGATGGCGGCATGTCCGCGCAAGCCCATGCGGGCAATGTGGGCTGCGGCCCCAGCCGTATCGTCGGCCTCCACAATTTTGAGTCCTGGATGTAGCTTCAGAAAGTTGCGGCATTGCATGAAGGCCACGGGGTGGGAGTTGACTTCGCAGAGTGTGTCCCAGTTGTCGGAGGGCAGGCACATGATGCTGTGTTCAATGTGCAGCTTGTGTTCGCCCACAATGGACACACCGCTTTTGAGCAGCAGTTCGTAGTTATGGAGCAGGCTGCCGGCTATGGTGTTCTCAATGGCTGCAAATCCCATCAGGCCTGGGTCGCTGTCCATGGCGTCGAACAGGGCTTCGAAGGTGTCGGCATAGACCATGTCGAGCGCCTCGCCCTGACCAAAGTACTGGTGGGCGGCAATGTCGTGGAACGAGCCTTTGATGCCTTGAATGACAACTCTTTTCATAATGCCTGGAAGACTTTTTGTAATAAAAAATCCCGCCTTTCATGAGCGGGACGTATTATATATCTATATGGATAAAAATGCACACACGACGTTCCGCTCTACCTATCGGGTAAAGTAATAATAGAAATAGAGGAAAAACGGAAATGTGCTTAACATATTGCGATGTTTGTTCTTTAATATCGGGTGCAAAAGTAATGAAACTTGACAAACTGGCAAACAAATGTCAGCTTTTTTTTGCGTGGGAAAGAAGTCTGCATAAACTAGAGCCCTTCGAGCATCGCAAATGACTCGAAGGGCTGCTTACATTTGTCAGGACAACCCACCTCAAACAAGTTTCAAGTTTTACCCTTGGCAAAAAACAAAACGATTTCTGCCAAGTCAAATTTAACAAATCGGGCCTTAAATTTAACATTAACGCCTATGGTGGAAGCATGGTGATTCGTTTCACCACACATTCCACCATCAAATCACCATGGATTCACCATTATACATTTAATAGCTATAGCTACACTTTGCTACATATTGCTACATCATCGCTACATGCTATTACTGACGTGTTTCATCGTAACTTACT
>CADBQP010000022.1 GCA_902796835.1 uncultured Bacteroidales bacterium | reverse complement strand
TTGGCCAATATCTTCTTTAGTTTAGCATTTGTGTATTTCCCATTCGTGTTCTATTTAGCTCCTTATTATGAGTATGTAGCAAGTTACTTACTAAAGTTTCCCACTTGCCATGTAAAGCACTAATCAAGGGTCTTTGTTTTTCTAATCCTCTATATATCAATGTGTTATTATTTTGTTAACGATCGTGAACGGATAGACCGCCCTTTCCTGAAGACCCGGTTATTGGAGAATCCTCAGGAAAGCGTCGATCTCTTCCATGGGTTGGGGGCAGTCTATAAGGCGTTCCATGGTGTCAGAGATGTCAACCCCGAGCTTCTCAGCCAGCACGACCAGCAGCCTCTCTATCAGCTTCAGGTTCCTCTTCCATTGCGTAAGCTCGAGAAGCTCCTCACGCCTGACCCTGAAGAGCTCGCCCATGGTCTCGTATTCGCTGAACCTCTTCCCCAAAGTCAGGACCATGTGGGTCATGAGGCACAGTGTGCAGTCGGCGATCTGGGCGTCAAAATCAACGCCCTGATAGCGGCCTAGCCCCAGGTACTGTCGGCACTCCTTGAACATGACCTCTATGTTCCAACGGATCTGATATGTCTCAAAGGCCTTCATGAAACTCATGCGCATGTCTGTGGTCACAATCGCATTCCAGCTCCTGTTCCTTCCCACTTTCACGAAGAAGATCTTCACCGGCACGTCGCCCATCTTCACGCGCACCTCAAAGTACATGCATTTGTATTTGTGGCATGCCTTGGCCTCCCTTGAGTGCAGGGCCATCAGCTCGTGCACGTTGTGCCTTCTTCCGCCGTCCGCATACCTGTCAGCCCCCATCTTCAGTCGCCCAACGACATGGATGGCTCCATCGCCTATCTCCCTGACACTCTTGACCAGCGACGCACTGACAAACCATGTGTCCATGAGGGCGTACGAGGCCCTGAACCCTCTCTTCCACGCTCTTCTTATCATCTCCACGGCACAGTCCGTCTTCTTCATGTCCAATTCCTGGTAACGCCTGCAGTCGGGGTCCCCACTGCTCCTCTCCTTGCTGTATTGCCTTGAGCGTTCACTCTTGGACAAGCCGTGGTCTTTCCTCCTGCCCGCCTCCCTATGGAGCGACATGTCCGCGGCGTAGGTGCTCTTGCCGTCGAAGAAGGCGAGCATGAGCAGCTTGAAACCGGGGAGGCAGATCCCTTTCACATGGTCGAACACTCGGCTAAGTCCCTCGAAGCGGAACCCCGTCTTCTCTATGGTGGTGTCATCAATGATGTAGCACTTTGGAGCCATGGTCTCCTCCGCGTCCTCCTTTCGGACCACGCTCTGAAAACGGAGGGCCATCGAGCCGAGCAGCAGCCTCCAATCCATCTCGCGGCGGGCGAGAAGACGGTAGTAGCAGTTCTTCCCTGTCTCCAGGACACCATAGAACCTGTTGGCGTGCATCGCGCCCACCGTCTCACCGAGGATGCGGAACACCATCATTGACATGATGAGACCGGCCAGATCCCTGCCACGCATCTTGTCCAAAGAGTGCCTGGACAGCGTCCGGCCGATGCCGAAACGCCCCATCAGGCGCAATATGACGTCACAAGTGTCACTTTTAACACTCAGAAGCTTGGACAATTCGCTGATTTTACCTAAATTTGCAAACATATAAGGAATGTTATTCGTTTATGTATCAATGATTTATGTCACCACAAAGGTACAAAAACTTATTGACATTCCTTATTGTTTTTGCTGATTTCTAACACTTTACGAGAAATTTATCTCCAAGTGGGAAACTTTAGCTGGATTAGTTGTATTGTGTTGTTGCCTTTTGTTCTATGTGATGTCGTTTGCGCAGATGCTTCTTCCTATAAGTGTGGGTACAAAGGGCATTCTATGGACGATATTTTTTGGCTTAGCTAAGACGTTTCAATATGGGGGATTGACCATACTAGGTGCTGAAGGAATTAAGCGATTTAAGAATTATATAAAGCATATGCAAACAAAAAAGGTTGAGAACAATTTAAAGCAAATTTACTTTGCTGGAGGATGTTTCTGGGGTACTGAGCACTTCTTTAAGCAAGTAAGAGGTGTTGTGAGTACCGATGTCGGTTATGCCAATGGTATTATTGAAAACCCTACGTATGAACAAGTCTGTTCCGATACGACGCGTTTTGCAGAAACAGTTCATGTGGTTTACAATCCCAACGTATTGAGCCTGGAGTTTCTTATTGAACTCTATTTTAAGGCCATTGACCCTGTTAGTGTAAATCAGCAAGGACATGATAAAGGAAGTCAATATCGCACAGGTATTTATTATACCGACCCTGCAGACTTTCCTGTAATTGAAAGAGTCTATGCACGAGAGCAGGCTCAATACGAGAGCCCGCTTGCCGTGGAGAAACTTCCTTTAGAGAATTATTTCAAAGCAGAAGATTATCATCAGGATTATCTGGATAAGAATCCTGACGGATATTGTCATTTGCCTCAGTCGTTATTCGAATTCGCAAGAAACGCAAATAATCTTTAGGAGGCTTTAGCTCCATAATAGTAGGCCAGTTCATGAGGAAAATCATTCGTAATGCAATCATCGACGATATCCCTGAAATAATGCAGGTGTTTTCCGAGGCTCGACAAATTATGCGCAAGTCGGGAAATGCTAAGCAGTGGGCAGTAGGCTATCCGTCTTCAGATGTCCTAATTTCTGATATCGAAAGAAGAGGAGCTTATGTGGTTCTCGAATCTTCTCAAATTGTAGGATATTTTGCTTTTCTTCCTTCTCCTGAGCCCACTTATAATGTTATATATAGTGGCAAATGGCTTGATCATGATGCTCCCTACCATGTGATACACCGCATTGCAAAAAAGAATGATACTCATGGCGTTTTTGGCTGTATAATGGAGTTTTGTTTTAAGCGGGAGAGCAATATCCGCATCGATACTCATCGTGACAATATCATTATGCAGCATTTGTTAAATAGACATGGTTTCTCTTATTGTGGCATTATTCATCTTCAAACCGGAGATGAACGTTTAGCTTACCAAATTATATGGAAGAAACAACACTCATATTGATAATAGGTTTGCTCATTCCGCTTCTAGGCACAATGCTCGGGGCAGCCTTCGTGTTTATTATGAAGGACAGTATGTCCGTCAAGTTGCAAAAGTCTCTATTAGGCTTTGCTTCAGGCGTAATGGTCGCTGCTTCTGTGTGGTCATTGCTGATTCCTTCTATGGAAATGGAGGTCGAAAAAGGAGTTTTCTCCGTCGTGCCGGCAGCCATCGGCTTTTTGTTGGGAATGGGTTTCCTTCTTTTAGTTGATGAATTGACACCTCACTTACATATCGGCTCCGACAAACCTGAAGGCTTGCGCTCGCATCTGTCGAAGACAGCGATGCTTGCGCTTGCTGTGACGATACACAATTTTCCTGAAGGAATGGCAGTGGGAGTCGTTTTCGCAGGTGCGGAAAATGGCGCTGCCGAAATTTCCCTGGCCAGTGCTATAGCAGTGTCCTTGGGTATTGCAATTCAAAATGTACCCGAGGGTGCTATAATCTCTATGCCAATGCGAGCGGCAGGAAATGGCAAGTGGCGCTCATTTGCATTAGGATCGCTCAGTGGAGCAGTGGAGCCCTTGGGCGCGCTCGGTGTAATGCTGCTGGCTCCTTTTATGTTGCCTATTTTGCCATATATGCTTGCTTTTGCAGCAGGTGCAATGTGTTACGTAGTTGTAGAAGAACTTATTCCCGAAGCTTCTAAGGACTCTCATTCAAATCTTGCTACTATCGGTTTTTCTCTTGGATTTGTTCTCATGATGGTGCTCGATGTAGTGATGGGGTAGGTTTCGCTTCGGCTTATAGAAGAAAAAAGATGGGTTTTTATTTGCCATTGCGCTTTCCTTGTGCTAACTTTGCAGACAGATATTAGGCTATGGGCCCTGCATCGTACAGATAAGGATACTCATCAATTGAATTTAGAAACACCGAGAAGGTTGTCTTGACAATGGCGTGCCGTCACAACGTTTTTTTTGTTGGAGTCGGATTACAGAGTCGGAGAAAAACGCTCAAATCCTGTATATATAGGAGTTTCATCATCGTCGGTGCAGGGCTCTTTTTTCGTTTCCACACAGAGAGTTTCTGTCGTTGTTTTTCTAAAATTGTTATATTCTTATTATAATATTGTTCCTTTCTTAGACCAATAATGGACTATCATTATTTACAGCTGCTTTCGCAAAGCTATCCCACAACAGCATCAGTAGCCTCAGCCATCATTAACTTGCGGGCCATTTTGCAGCTGCCCAAACCTACGGAGCATTTCATGGCCGATCTCCATGGCGAAAACGAAGCTTTTGAGCATGTGCTGCGTAATGCCTCAGGCAATATCAAACGTCGTGTGTACGATTTGTTTGAAAATAAGCTGTCAGCTGATGAGTTGCAGGGCCTGTGCACTCTGATATACTATCCCGAGCAAAAACTAGAACTCATAAAAAACGAGCACGAAAATTTAGATGTTTTCTATGAGACTACTCTCCATCGGCTCGTAGCCATTTGTCGCGACGTGGCTGCCAAATATACGCGTGCCAAAGTTAGACGTTGGTTGCCTGAGGAATTTGCTTATGTCATAGAGGAACTTCTTCATACAGGAGTTGAAGTTGAAGACAAAAGGGAATACTATGCTGTTATAGTGCGTTCCATTATTGAAACACATCGTTCCGAAGCTTTCATAACGGCCTTATGCTATCTTATTCAAAGGTTGTCTGTGGAGCGACTTCACATACTTGGCGATATTTTCGACCGTGGGCCAGGAGCCCACATCATCATGGACCGACTTTGCAGCTACCATCATCTTGATATTGCCTGGGGCAATCACGATATGCTGTGGATGGGGGCGGCAGCCGGAAATTTGGCATGTATCGCTGCTGTGCTGAGATTGTCATTGCGCTATGCCAACACTCGGACACTTGAGGACGGATATGGTATAAGCCTCATGGCCTTGGCCACTTTTGCCATGGAAACTTATGGCGATGATCCTTGCACCATCTTTATGCCCAAAACAGACGAAGTGGCTGTCAACATGTCGGAGAAGGAGCAGATGTTACTTGCCCGTATGCACAAGGCAATTACTGTGATAGGTTTTAAGTTGGAAGGCCAGCTCTATGAAAGGCATCCTGAGTGGAAAATGGAAGAAAGAGCTGTGCTGAGGGGCTTGAACCTGCAAAAGGGGACAGTGAGGATAGAAGGAACAGATTACGAACTGCTCGACAAGAACTTCCCTACTATAAACTGTGATGACCCCTTGCGCCTTTCTCCCGAAGAAGAAAACCTTATGTATCGCCTGCGTCACTCCATTGACATGAGCGATCGCCTCCGGCGCCACATTAACTGCCTCCTTCTACGTGGATCTATGTATGGTATATACAACAGTAATTTGCTTTATCATGCCTCTGTACCTCTTTGCGAAGACGGTTCCTTGCGCGAAGTCGAGGTGAGAGGGCAAAAAGTTTCGGGTCGGGCCTTAATGGATGCTGTGGAGCAGATGGTTCGGTCCGCTTTCGACGACCAACTCACAAAAAGCGATCGGAAAGAGGGGAGCGACTACATCTGGTATTTGTGGTGCGGGCCCGATTCGCCGCTTTTCGACAAGCGAAAAATGGCCACTTTCGAGCGCTATTTTGTGGCCGACAAGTCTACTCATCACGAAGAAAAAGGCTGGTATTATAAATTGCGCGACAACGAAGCAGTTTGCGACCGCATACTCGATGATTTTGGAATAGACCGAAAAGGTCACCGCCACATCATAAACGGGCACGTTCCGGTGCATGTGAGCAGGGGAGAGAATCCTATCAAGGCAGGTGGAAAACTCATGGTTATTGACGGAGGTTTTGCTAAGGCCTATCATGATACAACAGGCATAGCCGGATACACTCTTGTTTATCACAGTCGCGGGTTCCAACTTGTTCAGCATGAACCCTTTGCCTCGGCACATGACGCCATTGAGCGCGGAACAGATATTCGGTCCACTACACAAATTGTTGAAATGATGGGGCGCCGTGCCCGCGTGGCCGATACGGACAAGGGCATGGAGCTGCGTCGGCAAATATCTGACCTAAAGGAATTGCTTGCAGCCTATAGAAAAGGAAAGATTAAAGAAGGAAGATAAATATTTTAAACTTTTCATTTTTTGCAATTCATTTACTATTGGAAAATCTAAAGATATGAAATCTATAAAAGAGCTATTTCGCATTGGGCATGGGCCGTCGAGTTCTCATACCATGGGGCCCCATCGTGCCGCTGAGATATATCTGGCCCGGCATCCCGAGGCTAAGTCTTTTCAGGTAACTCTCTACGGGAGCTTGGCGGCCACAGGTCGCGGCCACCTCACGGATGTGGCTATCTCTCAAGTTTTGGGCAACGAGCGTACAAGAATTCTCTGGCACCCTGAAATTGTCTCGAATTTCCACCCGAACGGTATGTGTTTCGAGACAGTGGATGAAGATGGAAAAACGCACGATGCGTGGATTGTGTACAGTGTGGGCGGAGGAGCCCTTGCCGAAGAAGGTGAGAACCATCTCGATACTCCCGAAGTGTACGATATGGATTCGCTCCTCGAAATTGCGCGTTGGTGCGACGACCGCGGTCTTTCATACTGGGAGTATGTAGAGCATTGCGAGGGACCCGAAATATGGGATTATTTGACTGAGGTGTGGAGTGTCATGAAAAATTGTGTAGAGCGCGGGCTTCATCACGAAGGCGTTTTGCCGGGAGGGTTGAACATCAAGCGCAAGGCTCCCCACTATTACGTGAAGGCCCAGGGCTACAGTTCTAATTTGCGCACTCGTGGTCTTGTCTTTGCCTATGCCTTGGCTGTCAGCGAGGAAAATGCTTCGGGTGGTGTCGTGGTGACTGCTCCTACTTGCGGTAGTAGTGGTGTGTTGCCCGCAGTGCTTTATCATATACAAGAGAGCCGCCAGTTCGACGATAGGCGAATGCTTCATGCCTTAGCTACGGCCGGTTTGGTGGGCAATGTCGCAAAAACGCGTGGCAGCATTTCGGGTGCCGAGGCCGGTTGTCAGGCCGAAGTTGGTGTGGCTTGCGCCATGGCTGCCGCTGCAGCAAGTTATGTTTTTGGTGGCTCACTTGCATCGACCGAGTATGCGGCCGAAATGGGTCTGGAACACCATCTGGGCATGACTTGCGACCCCGTTTGCGGCTTGGTTCAGATACCTTGCATTGAACGTAATGCCCATGCTGCAGCACGAGCTCTCGACTCTAATATCTACGCCATGTTGGCCGAAGGCGTGCATCGCGTGTCGTTCGACAAAACGGTTGAGGTGATGAAGCAGACGGGCAAGGATCTTCCTTCGCTCTATCGCGAAACCTCCGAGGGGGGGCTCGCTAAGGAAATGACTATTCTCAGTCGTGATTTCGGCAAATCAAAAACTATCGATTAAGATACTGCCAAAATAAAGATTAGATATTTCTAATACAGATAAGGAGATAATTAAAACAGTTGAGCCAACTCTTCATCGGGTTGGCTCAACTGTTTTTGCAATGTCTGATGTTTGCAGGCTATTTCTCCTCTGACGCTATGTTGAAAGGTTCACCGATAAAAACAAGGAAGTTCTCGATGCCTCTGTGCACGCTTTTTGAATAGAATAATTATCCTTGTTCTCCTTTTTTTGTTTTACCTTTGCAGCGTACCTGCTCAAGTGGAGACAAAAAAATTATGGGGGTGCTCGTGCAGTGTGCGGGCTGAGAACATACCCCTTATTTATTAATAACAGCTGATCCGGGTAATGCCGGCGTAGCGAAATAATTTTTTTTTACTATCATGAATAGATTTTTCGTATTTATTTATGGCTGTTTGTCGGCCTTGACTTTATGTGCTCAAGAGGTAAATCCAAAAGTGGAATCGTCACGCAATGTGGCGCGAAAATCTATAACCGACAGTCTGCTCAACGAAGCTGTCGTAATGGGGGTGCGTAAGCGAGGAGACATGCCCATGGCATCTTCTCGTATGAATGCAAACGATATAGAAATAGTGAATGTGGGCTATGACATGCCCTTTGTCCTTGGTTCTTTGCCCAGTGTGCTGACAACCAGCGATGCTGGTGCTGGAATTGGTTACACTGGCCTGCGTATCAGAGGCACGGATGCTACGCGCATCAACGTGACGCTCGATGGTGTGCCGCTCGGCGATGGTGAAAGTGGCACATTCTATTGGGTAGATCTGCCCGATTTAGCTTCGGGCATCGATGATGTTGAGGTGCAACGCGGCGCAGGCCTCTCAGTGCCAGGAGTCGGTTCGTTTGGCGCTAGTGTCAATATGCGTGGCAGGCAGCTGTCCTTAAAACCTTATGCACGATTCGATGGAGCAGCAGGCAGTTTTGGATCTCGCAAAGCCACACTTCGGCTCGGTTCGGGCTCACTCGGTGGTAAATGGATTTGGGACGGGCGACTGAGCCATATAGCCTCGGATGGCTATCGAGACCGAGCCACGTCAACACTTGGGTCCTATTCAGCAACTGTGCAATATAGAGGAGATGCTCACAGGATTACTTTCGAAACGCTCGGTGGAAGCGAAACTACATACCATGCCTGGGACGGTATAAGCCGGGACGAATTGTCGACGCGGCGCAAATATAATCCCTGCGGCGAGATTGTGAATGCAAATGGTCAGGTAATAGGTTTTTACGACAATCAGAACGATGTTTTCGTCCAAAACCACTATCGCATGCGCTACGATGGCAAACTGAATAGTGACCTTACTTTGAGCGCAGCCCTCTTCTACACCTACGGAAAAGGGTATTACGAAGAGTATAAGAATAATAGAAAATTTGCAGATTATGCGCTTCAACCTTATATCGGCACTGATGGAGAACAGGTAAAGCGTTCCGACCTTGTAAGGCGCAAATATAACCGTGGAGACTTTTGGGGTGGCATGACTTCGCTGAACTATAGGCATGGAAAACTTGACCTCGTGGCGAGCGGTGGACTGAGCTATTTCGATAATGACCATTATGGTCACGTTATCTGGGTAAAAAATTTTCAAGGAGACCTGAGAGTTCCTCATACATATTATGACAATGTAGGTCGCAAAACTGATGGAAATGTGATGGTGCGTGCCACTTATGCCTTGAACCGCGACTTTAGTTTACTGGCCGATATTCAGTGGCGCCATGTGCATTATACTATCATCGGAACCAACGACGATGGCGGAACACAGCTAAATGTGCATGAGAACTTCAATTTTCTCAATCCCAAATTTGGAATAACTTATAACATAAATAGCCATTCACAACTCTATGCCTCGGTAGGAGTGGCCCATAAGGAGCCAGTTCGAAACAATTACACCGATGGTTATCTGCCACAAGCCCCACTCCCCAAAGCAGAGCGTATGATAGACTACGAGATGGGCTGGCGCTATGCACATGGGCCTTGGCGTGTAGGCATAAATGCTTACTATATGGACTACAAAGACCAATTGGTGCAGACCGGGCGTCTCAACGAGATTGGAGAACCTGTGGTTGAAAACGTAGACCGTAGCTATCGTATGGGACTTGAATTCGAAGCTGCGTGGCAGGCCGCCCCTTGGCTTAAGGTGGAAACCAATGCCACACTGAGTCAGAATAGAATCAAAGACTATGTGGCTTATGTCTATGATGAGAACTGGTCAGATGTAGCGCCGATGCGCATGGGAAATGTACCAATAGGCTTTGTGCCAGATTTTATGTGGAATGGCAGGCTGACACTGAGCAAAGGAAAATTATCGGCAACGTGGCATAGCCAGTACGTAGGTCGTCAATATCTTGACAATATGGGACTGAAAGAAAGTTCGCTCGATGCATATTTCATTTCAAGCCTCATTTTTCGATATAATTTCAAACTATTCGGTCTTAAGCACCTTGCAGCGGGATTGATGGTCAACAATATCTTTAATGCTCGCTATGAAACTAATGGCTATTCGCAAACGGTTTATAAAAACGTAGGAGGTAAGACTGAATACCTCTGCGATCCTCGATTCTATCCCATGGCCGGTATCAACTTCATGGCCAATGTTTCAATTGAGTTTTGAGAAATGAATAATAAATGCTTTTAAGAAAATGAATTATATTCAAGTTTTTGAATGGTGTGGGCTCATAGCAGGTTTGTTCTATATATACTATCAGTTTCATGTGAGTGTAAAGCTTTGGGTAGCCAACCTCGTCATGAGTCTCTTTTATGTCGCCATCAACTTCCATGCACACCTCTATGCACTTACTGGACTTTATGTCTACTATTGCCTGGCAGCCATTTATGGCCTGGCCATGTGGAAACGGCAAAGTAAGTCGACGGCGCGCGAACTCCCTATATCCCACATGCAGCGTATTTTGCATTTCAATATATGGGGCGTTATTGCCGTGCTTACACTCCTCATTTCTTTCATTTTTACCACTCTAGGTGAAGGCAATGTGGTAGTGGTAGATGCCTTTACCTCATCGGTGAGTATTGTGTCGCTATGGTTACTTTCGAGGAAGTATGTGGAGCAGTGGCTCTACTGGATAGTGGTAGACGTGGTAAACACCATATTATATATATATAAAGGCCTCTATCCCACAGCCGCCCTCTTCGCTTTCTACACCATAGTTGCAATCTACGGCTACTACCACTGGCTGCAACTCATGAAGAATACAGAGAAATGAAGGTGGTTATTTTGGCTGCGGGCGAATATCCGTCGCACCCTGAAGCTCTGGCTGCCTTGCAGGCTGCCGACCGTGTGGTTTGCTGTGATGGAGCTGCAAACGAGTTTGTGGCTCGAGGCGGCCTTCCCTTCGCTATTGTAGGCGATGCAGACTCATTAAATTCTGATGTGGCTCAGCGGTTTGCCGACAGGGTTATCAAGGTGGCAGAGCAAGAAACAAACGATCTTTGCAAAGCCTTTCGCTACGTTATAAGCCTTGACATTGAGAATTTAGAGCTAACCATATTAGGCGCAACAGGCAAACGAGAGGATCATAGCATGGGAAATATTTTCCATCTTTTGGATTTTGCCGGCATAGTCCCGCTACAGATGCTAACCAATTACGGACGTTTTGTCGCTTTCAACCGACCGGCCCTCCTTCCTACTAGGGTGGGGCAGCAGATTTCTGTGTTCGCTCCCGGTTGCAAGTTTCTACAGAGCGAAGGACTCAAGTGGCCGCTTCGTCCTTTTACTTATCTTTGGGAAGGAACACTCAATGAGGCTCTTTCTTCTGAAATACACATTCTTTCGGATGGCCCATATTTAGTTTATTTCCCCTTTTAATTTTCCGCATATCGGTTAGATTGCATTGTATAACTCACTTAAATGTTAAAAATTGACGATATTTAAGAAAAGAATCTTCAAAATGTTTAACGGATAGCCCCGCAAAAATAAATTTGCGGCATGAAAAAGTCCACAATCTGGGTTATAGCCATTGTGATGGGCATCATATTTATGGTGCTCCTCTACCTTCAGGCAAGCTATCTTGCTGATGTTGTTCGCATGAGGCAGCAGCAATTCGATACCTCCGTGAATCGTGCCCTTTATCTGGCTGCTCGGAATTTAGAAATAGATGAGACGGAACGTGGACTGTATGCTGCTCTCAAAGAAGGTCGCATTGACACTTTGCATGCAGTTAGACCACGTCTGATCAACGACAGTTTAATGGCGCAAGAGCTGCAACTCGACCCTCGTACCCATGGCCGACGTACCCTGCAAGGTCAGCTCGTGGCGCAAACCAATTCGGAACGAGAGCAATTACGTGAGGGCAACCGTCAGGAACTCAATGACCGTCTCCAACGACAAAAAGACTTTCTTACACAAGTAGCCTACGACATACTCTATAAAGTGCCCGACAAACCTCTGGCTCAGCGCGTAAAAGGTGAGACCATAGACCATTATGTGAGGATGGCGCTTAAAAACGACGGCATTAACCTGGATTTCCATTTCACCGTTACTACAGTAGATGGGCGCGAAGTCTTTCGCTGTGCTGACTATAACAGTAAAGGAGAAAAGCAAACTTATCATCGAATCATTTTCCCTAACGACCCGCCAGCCCAAAGTGGTATCATCAACCTCCACTTTCCAGACCGAGACCGCTATATCTTTGCCGCTGCGCGCTATCTTTTGCCAGCCATTGCCTTTACGGTAATTCTGCTCATCATGTTCTGCTTTACTATCTACTCAATATTCCGCCAGAAGCGGCTCACTGAAATTAAGAACGACTTTATAAACAACATGACGCATGAGTTTAAGACGCCAATCTCTTCCATTTCTCTGGCGGCTCAAATGCTCAGCGATGGCAGTGTGTCAAAAAGCGAGTCAATGGTGCAGAAACTCACGGGCGTTATAGTCGACGAAACTAAACGACTGCGTTTCCAAGTGGAAAAGATACTCCAAGTCTCCTTGTTCGACCGCAAGGGTGGTGCCTATAAAAGCAGCGAAATAAACATTAACACCATTGCAGAGGACGTAGTTTCCACATTTCGTCTCAAGGTCGAATCCTCTGGCGGCACCATCGATACCGATTTGGCTGCGCGCCGTGCTACTATCTTTGCCGACCCTGTGCACATAACCAACCTGCTCTTTAACCTCATGGACAATGCCGTGAAGTATAAATCGCCCGACCGCGAATTGCATTTGTGTGTGTCCACACGCGATTTGGATCATCGCTTTGTAGAAATAGTCGTGGCCGACAACGGCATAGGTATACGTCGCGATGACCTGAAGCACATCTTCGACCGTTTCTATCGTGTGCACACCGGCAATCGTCACGACGTGAAAGGATTTGGTCTTGGTCTGGCCTATGTGAAAAACGTGGTAGACCATCATAAAGGCTCCATCCGTGCCGAGAGCGACTATGGCCAAGGAACGCGGTTCATACTGCACCTGCCCGTTATTGATGTAGAATAATATAACAAGCACATTAACCACTAAAGTTAGATATCATTATGGAAGAAAAACTTAAAATTTTGCTCTGTGAGGACGACGAAAACCTCGGAATGTTACTTCGTGAGTACCTGCAAGCCAAAGGCTACGACACAACCCTTTGTCCCGATGGTGAAGTGGGCTACAAAACCTTCATGGCCGGACACTTCGACCTCTGCGTACTCGATGTAATGATGCCACGAAAAGACGGCTTTGAGCTCGCCCGCGACCTTCGCAATCAAAACAGAGAGGTGCCTATCATCTTCCTCACGGCCAAAACCATGAAGGAAGACGTACTCGAGGGATTCCGCCTCGGGGCGGACGACTATCTGCCCAAACCTTTCTCTATGGAAGAGCTTACCTTGCGTATAGAAGCTATCTTGCGCAGAGTGCGTGGCCAAAAGTCGCGTGAGCGCCAAACATATACCTTAGGACAGTTCACATTCGACACACAAAAGCAGCTACTTACCCGACAGGGCGAGGCCAAAAAGCTAACAACCAAAGAGAGCGAACTGCTCACCCTCCTGTGTGTTCATGCCAACCAAGTTCTGCAGCGCGACCATGCTCTAAAGGCTATTTGGATTGACGACAATTACTTCAATGCCCGCTCCATGGACGTTTATATCACCAAACTGCGTAAGCTCCTGCGTGACGATCCTGCCGTTGAAATCATCAATATTCATGGTAAAGGCTATAAACTGGTTACTCCAAATCCGGAAGTGTAAATTATTGAGTAACAGAATATAATACATACGTAATTGCAATTAAGACTTCATCGTGTCAGAGAAACGAATCTTTGCCGCGATGAAGTCTTATTATTGCCATGTTGCCGGTGGCCTTTGCTTGTGGAACTTATATAAGTTAGATCGCATGAAGAGTTGGCTCATTTGTTTCATTTGTTAGCCCGACTCTTATTTTTGTCGACGAGGAAGGTTTTGTGACTTCCAACTGCTTTTTACTTCTTTGGGTGCTGAAATTTGTAATCTTGGCGCTTATTTACTTTATTTTCAATATTTTCTCTTTTTTTGTGACATTTTTCTTCATTTTTAGGTTTTTTAATCTATATTTGCGAACTGTAGCGTATCGAATGTCAAGTTTGAGAAGGTTTATTGCGGCCCCTTGATTTTGAAAACCTTACGCTTCTCATGCCTAAAAGTATTTATTTTTATCTATTAAATGTTTAAGAAGTATGAATAAAATCTTTCACACCCTTTTCGGGAAAGGATTAATCTTACTTTCCCTTGGCTTTCTGCTTACTGCGTGTGTGGACAACAGCTTCAACTTTAACGACGACATGGACATGACCATGGGCCTCGGCTCTAAAGGTCTGCAAATGAAAATTGGCTCAACCGAGAGAATTTATTTGCGCGACCTTCTCAAAGTTGAAGAAGAAGCCATGCTCGACACCACGACCGCGCATCTTTTCTACCTGAAGAAATCAAATAGCTCTGATGTGCAGTTCACATTACCCTCGGTCAATGCCGTTTTGAACGACATCGTAATTGCGACTAGTGTTTCAAAAGAGCTAACTTCAGCTGTTACACTAAGTCCGGGAACAGTTGTGGCTGATGACGTTGACGCCTCTTCCAACGATGAAGACTTTGATTTGAAGCTCGAGAATGTAGATGTTTCTGTGGCTCGAGTCAAGGAAATTTCTTTCGGCGGAAGCGGTTCAGACTTTGCCCTGAATTTTCAAGTGTTGCGTAACGGGACCCCCATCAGTGGCCTGGCAGTTACGGCTGTGAAGGATTTCAAGATTATTTTGCCCGATGGAGTTGAACTTGCCGACGGCACGCGTGGAACCTACAACATAGGCAATGTCTCGGGTGGCAACGCTCCTGTGCGGCTCAATCATATTAAGGTATCCAAACTGCACTTTGCCGATGAAGGTTTGGGAAAGACTGTCAGCGAAGAGGGTGGAGTGCGCTCGCTCTCGCTCGACGGAACCGTGAGAATCGAAGGTTCTGTTACAGTAAAGGCACTCACGAGCGTCGACATGGCAGCTGGCGACGTCATAAGTGCAAACCTTATAATCAGCAATGCCGGAATGAATGTCAGTCGCATGTCCGGAGTGTTCAATCCCGCCATAAATCCCAATGTGGAGCCTATCAATATCGATGAAGACCTACCAAGCTTCTTGAGAGATAACGATGTGCTTATCGATGCAGCCAATCCGACTTTAAGGCTCAATGCCGACTTGAGCGCAATCCCTGCCAATATATTGTTGAGCGCCAATCTGGTGGCACGACTGGCATCAGGCTTGGGCACAGCCGTGGGTGTGCCGGCTTCGGGCGAGGCCGGTTTGGATGGCAGTGCCAACAATGTTTCCTATTTCTATGCCAGCGGGCCGACTCCCTTTACCTCAAACGGCATAGTAGAGACTAATGCAAAACTATATCAGGTGCCCAACCTTACTCAGCTCATCCGAAAGATTCCTCGTCAGGTTGAGGTCGATTTGGGTGGCGGTAAGATGCATCTCGACCAGAGCGAATTGGTTTCTACAAACGTTCCTGCCAGCTACAGTCTCAATCTTACTTACGACATTGCCGTTCCTTTCCAGTTTAACGGCGACCTCAGCATCGTCTATTCCGACTCGGTGCTCGACATGCACGATGACCTGAAAAAGTATGAGGCCGACAGTGTTTATGTTTCAGCCATTATAAAGAACACCATTCCCTTGGCGCTCTCTGCCGACATAGAGTTACAGGACGTCTCCGGTCGCCCCATACAGGGAGCTGTTGTCCAGTCGGCTAATGTTGCCGCTAATTCTACCGAAAGTGTACGTATTAAGGTTTCGTTAGCCAATTCGGCCGACTTGAAACTCGTTGATCGCATGATGTTCCGTGTAAAGGCCGATGCTGTGGGAGGTAGTGGAAACCTATGCAGCGACCAGTATCTTGAGGTGAACGACATCACCCTTGAATTGGCCGGCCAAGTAACCGGAAACTTTAATTAATCATCTCAGAACGCACTATTATGAAAAGAATAATAACCATAATTTTAGCTGCACTTGGCATCGCAGCTTCGGCGCAAGAGTTTAACACCTCTTACTACTCTCACACGAGCGTCTTTCGCCACCAAATGAATCCAGCATTGCTTGATAGTGGTCATATTGCGTTTCTGATAGGAAATATCAACGTGGGTGCCACCGGAAATGTGGGTTTGAAAAATTTTGTATTCGATGCTCCGGCTGGCAGCGCCTATAAGAAAACAACCTTCATGCACCCCAGCGTTTCGGCAGGCAAGTTCCTTGGCGACCTTCCTTCGACGGTTCGTCTTGACAACTACATCAATATAAATGTGCTCAGCGTAGGCTTTCGCGCCTTTGGAGGCAACAACGTGATTGAGGTTAATGCTCGAAGCGAGAGCCATGTGTCAGTTCCCGACGAGGTGTTTGGCTTCATGAAAGAAACGGGAAAGAAAGAGCACTACGACCTTAAAGATATTGCTGCCCGTTCTGTGAACTATGCCGAATTGGCTCTTGGACATTCCCATAAGATTGATAGCAAATGGACGGTTGGCGGAAAAATTAAGTTCCTTTTCGGCCTGGCCTATGCCAACCTCGATGTAAACAAGCTTGACGTAACGATGAATGGTAGCAACTGGATTGTCGATGCCGACGCGAAAGGTTCGCTTGCTGTGATGAAGAGTAAATATAATTTCAAGGATGAGTATACCACCGACGGCCGTCGTCGTTTCAAAGACCTCGACGTAAAAGGTGGACTCACAGGCTTTGGCATGGCTTTCGACATGGGAGCAACCTATAAGCTCGATGATGACTGGACCTTCAGCGCTGCGCTTACCGACCTTGGGTTTATAAATTGGAGCAAGGCTCAGAAAATTTCTTCTCACGGACGTTACGATTTCGACGGCTTCACCGATATTTATGCCGGAGGCAGCGATAACAGCAAGAAGCTCGGCACACAATTTGAAGACCTTGGTGATGATCTCGAAAACCTCTTTTCGCCTGGCGACGACGGCACCGGTAGCGTTTCGCAGGGGCTTGCAGCCACTCTACGTCTCGGTGCAGAATATAATCTGCCCGTTTATCGTCCCCTGAGCTTTGGATTTTTGTTCACACAACGCTTTTTCGGAACTTTCTCGTACACTCAGGCCATGCTTTCAGCAGGTTTCCGGCCCGCCTCATGGTTTGAGTTGAATCTGAATACCGCCCTCGGCAGCACAGGCCTTACGGCTGGCGGACTCATGACGCTCCATGCAAAAGGATTCAACTTCTTCGTGGGGTGTGACTACTTTATGCCCAAACTCTCGAAGCAGTTCGTGCCGCTCTCCAAAGCGAATGCAAACCTGAATGTGGGTTTCAATTTCCCCTTCTACCTATAGCGTAAATCTTTCACCAATATAGCAATAAACCTCGCTGCTAGATACTTCCTAAACTCAGCAGCGGGGTTTTTCTATGCGTGTTTGCTTGAAAGTTTTCTTAGGTTTGACATGATGCCATCCCTTGCACTAAAAACTGTTGACTGGTTTCTAAAAACTATCGCCGCGATAGTTTAAATTAACGCCGCGATAGTTTAAAATCTCTCCGATGTAAATTAAAATCTCTCCGAGATGTTTTTTCCTAACTTTTCGAGCATTATTATGAATTTTCGCCCCCGATGTTTTTGTCGGCTCGGGGTTTTTGAATTATCTTTGCAAAAAACTTTTGATCCCAATAATGAAAAGATTAACGTACGCAGTTATTGTGCTCCTTGTGGCTCTTACCACATTTGCCAACAAGCCTCAAGGAAAAATTCGAGTAGCTTGTGTGGGCAATAGCGTCACATATGGTTTCCGTTTGCCCGAACGCGAACGGACGGCCTATCCTGTAGTTCTTCAAAACATGCTTGGGAACCACTATGAGGTGAGAAACTTCGGTCACAGTGGCGCCACGCTGCTCAAACGCGGACATAAACCCTACATGAGCCAGAGCGAGTTTTCTGCTGCCCTCGATTTTGCTGCCGATATCGTGGTAATACACCTTGGACTCAATGATACAGATCCTCGAAACTGGCCCGATTTCAAAGAAGACTTCATCACAGACTACAGAGCGCTCATCGACTCCTTCCGTTGTGCGAACCCAAAGGCCAAGATTTGGATATGCAAAATGACTCCTATATTCCATTGGCACCCTCGTTTTCAGAGCGGCACGCGCGACTGGCACGGGCAAATTCAGAAGCGCATAGAGCAAGTGGCACGTACGGCCGACGTCAGTCTGATCGACTTCTATGAGCCTCTTCACAAGCGTCCCGACCTTTTTCCTGACGCGCTCCACCCCGATGCAAACGGCGCAGCCATTCTGGCACGCACGGTCTATGGCGCCATTACGGGCGACTATGGTGGCTTGCAGCTCCCCGAACTTTACGGAAACGGAATGGTGGTGCAGCGCAACAAGGAAATTACGTTCCACGGCATAGCCGATGCAGGCGAGCGCGTAGAAGTAAAATTCGGCAAGGAGAGTCATGCCGTCGTGGCTGGCGGCGATGGGCGATGGCGGGTAAACTTTAAGGCTCGAGAGGCAGGAGGTCCCTACGATCTCGCGTTTCGCACAAAGAAGAAAAAGATTTCGTTTACCGATGTATGGACGGGCGATGTCTGGCTATGCTCCGGACAATCAAACATGGAGTTTCGCAGTTCGCAGTCCACTACGGCAAAGCAGGACGAGGCCGATGCAGACATGCATCCGCACATTCGCTTGTTCAATATGCCTGCTAAGTTTCGCACCGATGCGGTGGAGTGGGGCGACAGTGCCCTAAAGCTCACCAATGAGTTGCAACATTTGCAAATGGGTCCTTGGCAGAAGTGCAATGCAGCCAGTGTGAAAACATTCTCGGCAGTAGCCTTCAACTTCGGTCGCGTGCTCAGCGACAGTCTACACGTGCCCATCGGCCTTATATGCAATGCCGTGGGTGGTTCTACCACGGAATCGTGGATAGACCGCGGCACTCTTGAACGCGACTACCCGCCAATCCTCTACGACTGGCTCAATAATGATCACACTCAGGCTTGGGCGCGCAGTCGGGCTGCGCAGAATATCAAACAGTCGGAAAACAAATTTCAACGACATCCCTATGAGCCATGCTATCTATATGAGGCCGGAATTCTGCCCCTTGAGAAATATGCGATAAAAGGCATTATATGGTATCAAGGCGAGTCGAATGCTCATAATGTGGAGCTGCATGAACGCCTTTTCGGCCTCCTCGAAAAGAGCTGGCGTGCCAATTGGGGCGAACAGTTGCCGTTCTACTTTGTGCAGTTGAGCAGTTTGAACCGTCCTTCGTGGCCCACGTTCAGAAACAGTCAGCGACTCCTGGCCGAACGGTTGCCAAAAACGTGGATGGCAGTGTCGACCGACGTAGGCGACAGCCTCGATGTACATCCGCGGAACAAACGTGTTGTGGGCGAACGCCTGGCCATGCAAGCACTGAACCATACTTATGGCTTCTGCCTTACCAGCCAGGGCCCCACATTGGCTGATGCAAGACAAAGCGGCTCTCAGCTTGTCTTGAGTTTTAAGCATGCAGATGGTATGAGTGTGACGCGCGGGTTCGAAATAGCTGGCGACGATGGTCTGTATAAGGACGCGAAAGCCATAGTTGAAGGGACACGCATCATTCTAAGTGCTAAGGGGGTGAAAAAGCCCGTTTCTGTGCGCTACGGGTGGCAACCCTTTACTCGTGCCGACCTTCGAAACAAGCAGGGTCTCCCGGCTTCTACCTTCATGATAGAAGATATTCACTAACCAAAACCATATCGTTATGAAAAGATTAGAAAAATTTTTGTTTAGCCTCATTCTGATGGCTTTTGTATCGGGCTCGCAAGTTCAAGCTGGCTATGCAGCTCAGCAACCTAAGGGCAAAAGAATTCAAACTGCCACGTTAGTAGTGGACGGCCACTGCCAAAATTGCAAGACCAAGATAGAAAAGATTACTAACGAGCTTAAAGGAATAAAAAAAGCCGAGTGGAACATGAAAACAAAGGTGTTGACGTTTACATTCAACTCTCGCAAGACTTCGGTCGACGCTGTGAAGCAAACCATAGAGAAGGCTGGTTATGCCGTGAGCAAGACGGATGCAAATAAGAAGGAATGTGGCGGTTGCGAGAAAGGCAAGTCGGACAGCAAGGCAAAGGATTGTGGCAACAAGAAGGAGCATCACCACAAGCCTGCTCAGCCTGCTGATGCCAAAACGGGAGCATCTCCACAGGCGAAGTGACAACGAAATACCAGTTCAGCCATTTTAGGCGCGTGCGCAGTCACGCGCCTTTTGTTTCGCCGTGTAGCGTAAAAGAGTTGGCCCGAAAGTTAAATTTACCGCCGCGACAGAATCTTTCATCTGCCACTATAGTTCATAGGCGGGTGCAAAATCATTTGAGCGAGTAAGAGCTAAATTTGTCGGCCGCCTCATTTGAAAAAAACTGCGCTTTTATTTTGCCATAAAGAAAGGAAATACTACTTTTGCCGTCGCAAATGCAAAGCACCCATATGCTTGCACACATTACAGGGTACCTTGACCGAGTGGCTAGGTAGCGGTCTGCAAAACCGTGTACAGCAGTTCGAATCTGCTAGGTACCTCAAAATGAGTCTTGTTTAAGACTGATCAATCACAATATGGAAAAGATGCTACACCTTAGTGGCATCTTTTTTCATAATCAAACATTCTAAAACATCTAAATCACGCATCATGCTCTACTCAATGACAGGCTACGGAAAGGCCGAAGCACACTATGGAAACAAAATCATACATGCTGAGATTAAAGCTCTAAACAGTAAAAATCTGGACCTTTCTGTGCGCATGTCGTCAGCATATCGCGAGCACGAAATGACTGTTCGTAGTTTGCTGCAAACCAAGCTGATACGCGGAAAGGTTGAAGTAAATATCTGGGTTGAGCAAGAGGCTGGAGCATCGGCTCTGCAGTTTAATACAGATGTGGTGGCTGCCTATGTAGCTCAAATCAAGGAAATTAGTTGTGCTCAAGGAATAGAAATGCCAGGCGAATCATTATGGTCAATCCTTACACGCCTGCCCGAAACCCTTGTGCAGCCGCTCACAGTCCAAACCGATGAGCAAGAGGTTGCCTTACTCATGAAGGTGGTGGGCCAGGCTGTAGATGCCCTTTGCAGCTTTAGGCAGCAAGAAGGAGCTTCGCTTGAGCGTATGTTTCGCCAAAAGATTGATAACATTGAGGCGCTTATGCGCGAAATTGAGCCTTATGAGCGAGGAAGAGTGGAGCGGATTAAGGAAAGACTCACTGAGCGACTCTCCGAATTGGAAGGTGTTTCATACGACGGAAATCGTCTTGAGCAAGAACTGATCTATTATATTGAAAAGCTTGATATCAGCGAAGAAAAACAGAGACTGACAAATCATTTGGCCTACTTCAGAGAAACCCTCGACCAACCTATTGGGCAAGGAAAGAAGCTGGGCTTCATAGCTCAGGAGATGGGACGCGAAATCAACACGACAGGTTCGAAGAGTAACCAAGCAGAGATGCAGAATATCGTAGTAAAAATGAAAGACGAGCTAGAACAAATTAAAGAACAGGTACTCAATGTTCTTTAGAATGAAGTTTCTGGCAGTATTCTCCTCGTTTGTACTACACAAATCCCCGATAATCTAAATCATCATGGAATCTCAAAACCGCGAATCAAAAGTCTTGGTTTGCTGCGCGCCGAGCGGTAGCGGCAAGTCCACACTTATAGAGCATTTGCTGCAGCATGTAGACAATCTTCAGTTCTCTATTTCGGCCACCAGCCGCCCGCCGCGCGGCAAAGAGCAGAACGGAGTTGAATACTACTTTCTTACGCCCGAAGAGTTTCGCGCTCGTATTGATAACGGCGACTTTCTTGAGTATTGCGAAGTTTACGAAAATCGCTTCTATGGCACGTTGAAATCTGAAGTCGATGCGATGCTGAAAGAAGGCAAGAATGTGGTTTGCGACGTCGATGTGATTGGCGCTGAAAACATCAAAAAAATCTATGGCGACCGTGCCTTGACCCTCTTTATCCAGCCTCCTTCAATTGAGGAACTGCGCCGAAGGCTTGAAAGCCGTGGTACAGATGCGCCCGAGGTCATCGATGAACGCGTTCGGCGAGCTGCTTTCGAACTTAGCTTTGCTCCAAAATTTGATACCATAGTTGTTAATGACGACCTGGCACTGGCAAAAAAAGATATTGTGGAACGCGTTGAAACATTCCTAAACCTATGATTGGCATATTTGGAGGCTCGTTCAACCCCATACACGTGGGTCACACCCGACTTGCTCAATGGATTGTAGAGCACGGCTATGCCCAAAAAATATGGCTGATGGTTTCTCCCCAAAATCCCCTAAAAGTAAATCTCGAGCTTGCCCCCGAAGAAATGCGCCTGCGTATGGCGAGAGCCGCCGTGGAGGGCATTGAAGGTGTAGAGGTTTCTGATTTTGAACTAAGCCTGCCCCGGCCATCGTACACATGGGTTACACTTCGAGAACTTTCGCGGCAGCATCCTAATGAAGAGTTTGCCCTTGTCATTGGGGCGGATAATTGGAATCACTTTGACCGGTGGGCCAATTATCAGGAGATAGTGTCCAACTACCAGATTTTAGTCTATCCAAGGTCGGGCTGCGAGATAGAAGGCCCGTTGCCACAAAATGTGGTTCCCATTCCCGCCCCCTTGTTTCCATTTAGCAGCACCGACGTTCGCCGCGCTATCAGAGCCAGGCGTAGTGCAGAAGCAATGCTAAGCGAAAAAGTCTATGACATTATCCGACAAGAAAAATTATATTTATAGGCTGAAAAGAAAAAAGTCGGCCTAATTTTTTGACAAACAGCACATTTAGTTTAATTTTGCCGACGTGAAAATAAAGGAAGTTGCTGAAGCCCTTGAAAGGTTCGCACCTCTGCCGCTGCAGGAAGACTATGATAATGCCGGCTTGCAGATTGGATTAACAGAGTCGGACGTGTCAGGGGCCTTATTGTGTCTTGACGTCACTGAAGACGTAATACGGGAGGCAGCCAGCCATGGTTGCAACCTCATTGTGGCCCACCATCCGCTTTTGTTCCGCGGTCTGAAGTGCATAAGCGACGTCGACTATGTGCAGCGTTGCGTCAGAGAGGCCATATTGGCAGGCATAAGCATTTATGCTGCTCACACTAATCTTGACAATGCTCTTGGCGGTGTCAACTTCGCGATGGCCTCGCGTATGGGGCTGACAAATGTCAGCTTTCTGGCTCCGGCGACCGAAGGAGGTAGCGGAATCATTGGTGATTTGCCCTTGTCCCTCTCAGCGCCCGAGTTTTTAGAACTTCTCAAGAGTACATTCCAAACGAGCAGCGTTCGTCATAATGGCTTTGCTCGAAGCATTAGGCGCGTGGCTCTTTGCGGTGGTGCCGGCGAATTCCTAATCGATGAGGCACTCAAGAGCGAAGCCGATGCTTTTGTGACTGGAGAAATTGGTTATCATCGCTTTTTCGGACTAAAAGAAAGCATTATGCTCGCAGCCTTGGGACACTACGAGAGCGAGCAATACACTATAGAATTGCTTGAAAGCATTCTGAAGAAAGAATGTCCAGGTTTGCGCACATTAAAAACGACAACAAATACTAATCCGATACATTATTATTAAGTGACTATGGCAAAAAAAGATTTAGCTGAAATGACAGTTGAACAAAAGCTGAAAGCTTTGTTTCAGCTTCAAACGCTTCTCTCTAAAATCGACGAGATACGTACGCTTCGTGGCGAATTACCGCTCGAAGTGCAGGACCTTGAAGATGAAATCGAGGGTTTGACACACCGTGTGGAGCGATTCACAGAGGAAATTAACTCGCTGCAGAGCGAAATATCAAAGAGAAAAGGAACTATTGCTGATGCAAAAGCGCTTCTTGAGCGTTATAATGAGCAGTTGAACGAAGTTAAGAATAATCGAGAGTATGACATGCTCGTTAAAGAGATTGAATATCAAACTCTCGACGTAGAACTTCATGAGAAAAAGATTAAAGACGCTGAGCATGCCATTGCCGAGCGCACAGAAACAGTGAATGCCAGTATTAAAACCCTTGAAGAACGTAGGGCCGACTTAGGAGTGAAGCAGGCTGAGCTCGAAGAAATCGTGGCCGAGACGCGTGCCGAGGAAGACAAGCTTCGCGAGAAGGCCAATTTGCTGGAAATGACTATTGAGCCACGCTTGCTGACAGCTTTTAAGCGCATTCGAAAGAACTCGCGCAATGGTTTGGGCATTGTGTACGTGCAGCGCGATGCCTGTGGCGGATGTTTCAATAAGATTCCGCCTCAGCGCCAACTCGACATCCGTATGCGCAAGAAGATTATCGTTTGCGAGTATTGCGGCCGCATCATGATTGACCCAGAACTCGCTGGTGTGAAACTCGAAAAGACGGCTGTCGAGAAACCCAAGCGCCGCCGCACGCTTAGGAAGACTGCTACCGAGAAAAAAGAGGAAGAATAGTCTTTCCAGGCATTGCGCTTCGTTGCAATCGCCGATACAAGAGAAAACCGCCTTCCGACGTGCAAGTTATGCCGTCGGAAGGCGGTTTGAATATGTTATATGTAGTGATTATTTCACTTGTGACGGCGAGCCTCAGGGTCTGGTGACGCAGTTGTGGGTTGTAAATTCTTCGAATGCTGTCTTGCCACCGTTGAACACATTGATGTCTACATCGCCTTGTATGCCTTCTATTCGTCCATAGGGTGTGAGTTGCCAATAGGCCAGGTGCACGTTGGGTCTATATTGGCTATAGCGTGCCACCCATACGGGGTAGTCGTATATTGCGGGCGGCGCCTGTGCATAATAGGTGTTGAGAAACATTTGTCCTACGTAGAGGATGGGTTTGCATCCGCAGCTTTTCTCTACAATTTTCAGCCACGTTAGAACGCCTCTCCACATGGCCTCGGCTCCGCCCATGTCGGTCACTTGCTTTTGGGTGGGTTCCAAGTCGAGCATTGGCGGTAGGTCACCTCTTCGCGGGGCTGCCACTTTCAGGAAGTATTCGGCCTGGAGTTTTGCCGGCTTGAGCGAAAAGAAATGGTAGGCACCCACTTTGAAGCCGCTGCGCCGTGCTGCACCTGCGTCGGCAGAATAGTATTTGCTGCTGATGGTTGTGCCCTGAGTAGCTTTGATATATACAAACGAGATGGGGAGGTTGGCGTGTCCACCTTGGGGCCCCAGGTATGTGGCGCGAATTTTTGCCCAATTTATGGCATATGTCTTATTCTTTATTTCGTGCTGATAGCGTGAGATGTCTATTCCGTAGATGCGGTCGTCGGTGAAGCGCATTTGCTCTCCCTTGAACTTTCCTTTTTCCCACTTTCCGCTCTCTACCACTCGGGAGGCATTGATTTGATAACCGCTTCCATGGCGCAAGCCTTTATTCCAATAGCCTTCGTAGAACACAGTGTGAAGATGGTTGACGTAGGTTCCTTCGCCGCTTGGCATTTTGTTTTGCTCGAAAGCGCCGTTGAAAATTCCGGTTGAGTCAATACGCAGTCCTGAGACCAAAGTGTCGGCATTCCATAGGCCGCAGTATTTTGTGCTCGTGCTGTCGGTTGCAATGCCGAAGCCCTGACGCTTGCCGTTGACAAAGTGGCCGAAGTAGTGGTCGCTGCGTTTTTGTTCGCCCAGGCCGTTGGGAACTCCGTTGCGCTGCGTTCCTTTATATGTTGCAGCGTCTGCATAGTTGTCGATGTCGAGGACTTGATTTATTTGCGATGTTTGCACGCTCAGAACGGTGTCTTGGCCTATTGTGTTGCGAAAGCGTCCTGCGAGGTTACTCATCCACCAGTTTAGCAGCGACTTTTCTTCATGCAAAATGCCCAACATTTCTGAGTGGCTGGCCATTTTCCCATTGAGCTTTACGCCCACGAGGTGTCCATATACGTCAACTATTGGTCCACCTTCCTCGTAGTGTTGGGTGAGTTCAAAATTAAGGGGTTCGGGCGCTACTGAAGGAAGTATCAGGCTGTCGGGCGATGCTTGCCAAAAGCCGAGTGCGCGGAGGTTGCTCCATGACGGTGCCCAATATCGTGGTGAAAACTGATAGACTACGTATCGTGTGGCATATTGTGGCAGACGTTCTGATGTCGTTTGCAGCAATAAAAGGGACTTACTGGCTCTGACGTAGCGCAGGGGTGAGGTGGTCGAAACGATGCTGCCTGTATCGGTTGTGTGGGCGTGGCGCATCAAAAAAGAGGTTTGGCATTCTATGGTTACTTCGTCAGACTGAAGCATTCTGTCGAGCACTATGAGCGTGGAGTCGGCTTCCTGGAAGTTCTTGGTTACGCTGTCGCGATGTTGCATCACTTCGTTGTAGTTTTCATCGACCACGTGATGAGTACGAGCGTAGTAGTCGAGCTCGGTTTTTGTGCTTTTCAAAATGGCATGGTGCCTGATGAAAATACTTTTTATGCTGTCGAGTCTTTCAATTGCCACCTCGCCGCCAATGGTGTCGGGCGTAGGACACAGTGAGGCCGTTGTGAGCACATGGCCCCATGTCGACACGAAAAACCCTGAACGCAAGCTTCGTGTCGTAGCTGCATCTTTGTTCACACTGATGCAGCTTTTAGCGCTCGGCATGTTAGTGGTGCAATAGAGCGTGTCGCCATCGTCGGAGATAAAGGCATAGCAGGTACGCGCCTCTACCAGAACGACGGAGTCGAGCTGACGCCTTGTGGAGCGTGGAATAAACAGAAAGAGCATGATTAGCACGAAGCTCAGGATGCTTGCAACAATTGGCAGGCGCTGGCGCGATATGGTAGAAAGTATCTTCACAAGATGCAAGAATTAAGCGTATATAGATGGAAGGGGATGCAGAAGATGAAGCAGGAGATAGGACTTCGTAAAAAATATCTCAGAGCTATTTTAAACTGTCGGCCCGATAATTTACACTATCGTGCCGACAGTTTTTTTGCTTGAGCCGACTCGGTTTCGTCAGTGCTGCTGCCGATATTGTCCTGGCGACATGCCCGTATAGTGCTTGAAGTATTTTCCAAAAAATGACTGATTGGGAAAATTCAACCTATATGTGATTTCCTGTATGCTCATGTTCGTGGAAATAAGTAGCGATTTGGCTTCGAGCAGCGTGTATTCTGTTATCCATTCAAGGGCAGTACGGCCGCTTACTTCCTTGATGGCTGTCGAGAGATACTTCGGTGTGAGACACAATTGTTTGGCATAGTAGGCCACGCCGCGCTCGCTCATGCAACTCTTTGAGACAAGTTTCAGGAAGGAAGCGAAAATTTGTTCCTGCCTTGTGAAGTTTGCATTTGAGGCGCTGGCGTGCGTGTCGAAGAGCCCCATGGCATCATAGAACACCGAAGTGAGCAGGCTTCGGGCCATTTGTTCTCTGAATGGGTGTTGCGTTAGTCGCGCCCGCATCCACAGCATCTGATGACTCTCTTTGAGACGCTCAAACTCTTCGTCTGAGAGTGGAGTAGAGGGGTGCTCAATGGTATAAAGTATGGTCGATGTGAGGTGGGCTTGCTTCATCATGCACTCTTCGGCAAACTGCGGTGTGATGACCAGAAAGAGGGCCGAAAAATCAGGCGATGCGGAGGCGTTGCCGATGATGTGTTCTGACATGAGCACCACCAGTTGCTTGGGGCCTATGTGGTAGTTTTTTGAATTCAGCACAAAGTCGGCCTCGCCCGAGAGCGTGACAGCAAAAACCGTTGGCTCGAGGCGAATCGGAAACTCCATATTCGAAATGTCGGGAAAGTTTTTGAAAATGGCAAAGTTGTCGCCAATGAAATCGGTGTTTTGCAGCTTTTTAATCTTCTCAAAGTCTAATTTCGGGATAAGGTTACGTTCCATGACTATGGCTTATGTGCTATGTTTTACAACTGCGAAGATATGAAAAAAAAGTGGAAGTTGTTATGATAACTCCCACTTTTGTTCAATTTTTCGTTTTCGTGTTATTTCTTGTCATCGCCGAGCTCTACGGTGAAGCTGCGGTTAAGGCCGCTTTGTGTCTTGGCGCGAATCCAGAGAGTGCGGTCATTTGTGCGGTTGGCGTCTTTCACGGCGCGCTCATAGTCGTCGAGTGTGTTGAGCACCACATCGTTAATCTGCATGAGAATGATGCCTTTCGTAACACCGGCTTTCTTCATTTTACCTTCGCGAATTGAAGAAACAACGAGTCCTGAACGAAGCGAAAGCTCCTCTTTTTCCTGGCTTGTGAGCGGGCGGAGGGCAATGCCCATGTCGTCGGTGTCGAAACTTTCAACCCTGTTTGTGGTGCCTTGCTCGTTGCGCAGTGTCAGGGTGGTGGTGTGTTCACGCTTGTCGCGCAGATAGGTTACTCTTACCTTGTCGCCAGGCTTGTGGGTTACGATGATTTCTTGCAGTTCGCCAAATTTCTTGACAGTCTGCCCGTCTATGGCAATAATCACGTCGCCCTCTTTCAGACCAGCGTCTTCGGCGGCGCCGTCGCGCTGCACTTCGGCCACATAGATGCCGGTTAGTGTGCCGAGGTCGTCCACCTTTTTGTCCTTAGCCTTTTGCGACTCAATGTAGTTCGACACTTCAGTGCCCTGAATGCCTATCAGGGCGCGCTGTACTACGCCAAACTCTTTAAGGTCCTTTACAACCTTGTTCATAATGGTGGTGGGGATGGCAAATCCATAGCCGCTGTAGCTTCCGGTCATTGAATATATCATTGCATTGATGCCGACGAGTTCGCCGCGAGCGTTCACGAGTGCGCCGCCCGAGTTTCCGGGATTGATGGCTGCATCGGTCTGAATGAAACTCTCAATGCCGTCGGCGCCCAGCGAGCGGGCCTTGGCGCTCACGATGCCTGCGGTAATAGTGCTGGTGAGGCTAAACGGATTGCCAATGGCGAGCACCCATTCTCCGAGCTTGAGGTTCTCGCTCTTGCCAATGGTGATGGCGGGCAGGTTCTTTGCCTCAACTTTTATGAGGGCCAGGTCCGACGTTTTGTCGAGACCGATGATGCGAGCCTTGTATTCGCGGTTGTCGTTGAGCTTTACGTCAATTTCGTCGGCGTTTTCTACCACATGGTTGTTGGTAACAATATATCCGTCGGACGATATGATTACGCCGCTACCTGCTCCTGTGCGAGGCGGTGTCTGGTATTGGCGCTGGCGACGCTGGCCTTGGCTCTGGCCTTGTCCGCGACCAAAGAAATCGCCGAAGCCAAACGGGTCGGAGAAGAAGTCTTCGAACGGATTGGAGTACTCGATGGTTTGCGTTTTACTATTGATTGTCGACTTGATATACACCACGGAGTTTACAGCTTTCTCGGCAGCGTAGGTCAGGTCTACAGGCTGTCCTACCTGTTCTGTTTCGCTGACGCTAACGGCGGTGTCGGCCTTACATTTTAAGGCATAGGTTATGAGGAAACCCATGCCAAGCACAACAAGTGCAATGCGAAAATGGTTTTTGTTCATAGTTTTTATTGTATATGTTTTTGTTGTTTATGTTGTTTGCTCTCAAGAATTGTTTGTTCAAAAGCATTGCAAATATATAATGCAATTCGTATGTTTAAGCATTGGTTCGCAAAAAAAAACTTAAAAGCAAATAATCTTTAACAAACTTACCGCCTCTCTTAACAATGCTTTGAGAAGCGGCAAGTAAAATTAGCGTTTTTTTAACATCAATATCTTTGTAATCAAGCTTCCTGTCGCTAAACCTACATCAAATTTTTTCGCACTCTGCAAGCCAAATGGAAGCATTGGCGTCGCTGGGCATTCTCAGGTCGCCACGAGGACTCACCGATATGCTGCCCACCTTGGGGCCATCGGGCATGCAACTTCGTTTGAACTGTTGGGCAAAGAAGCGACGATAAAACACTTTCATCCAGTGTTTGATGACTTCTGTGTCATAGTGCTCCACGCGCTTGTCGCTGCCGCCGAAAGCATGCTTGGCTAAGAAGAAAACCTTGGCGGGCCGGAAACCGTTCCTCAATGTGTGGTAAAGGAAAAAGTCGTGTAGCTCGTAGGGTCCCACAAGGTCCTCGGTTTTTTGCGTGATGTTGCCTTCACTGTCGGCTGGAATCAGTTCGGGGCTTATGGGTGTGTCGACAATGTCGAGCAAGGTGGCTCTGCTGTATTCGTCGGCCATGTTTTCGGCCACCCATCTCACTAAGTGGCGTACCAAGGTTTTTGGCACGGAAGAGTTGACACCATACATGCTCATGTGGTCGCCGTTGTATGTGGCCCATCCCAGAGCGAGTTCGCTTAAATCGCCCGTGCCAACCACAAAACCGCCCATTTGGTTTGCAGCATCCATCAGTATTTGTGTGCGCTCGCGGGCCTGACTGTTTTCATAGGTAACGTCGTGTACCGAAGGGTCTATGCCGAGGTCGCTGAAATGCTGCTCGCAGGCCTTACGTATGTTGATTTCGCGAATCGTAATGCCGAGTGATTTCATGAGGTTTAGTGCATTGGTATAGGTTCGGTCAGTGGTGCCAAAGCCGGGCATGGTGATTCCAATGATGCCTTTTCTGTCGAGTTTCAGTAGGTCGAAGGCTCCTACGCAGACCAGAAGGGCCAACGTGGAATCGAGTCCACCACTGATTCCAAGCACAACGGTTTTGCTTCCTGTGTGGCGCAGGCGCCCGGCCAGGCCCATAGACTGGATGTTGAGCACTTCTTCGCACCGATTGTCGAGCTCAGTGCCTTTGGGCACGAAGGGTAGGGCATCGATGGTTCTTGTCAGGCTGAAATTATCTGAGGAATTTTCGATGGGCTCAAGCTCTATGTGGCGGAATCTGCCCATCATGATGCTCTGGCTGCGACTTGCTGCAAACGAGGTGTTTGCCCGGCGCAAAGAGCGAAGCCGAGATACGTCGATTTCGCTCACAATCATCTGTTCTTCTGTGCTGAATCGTTTCCCCTCTGCCAGCGAGTGGCCATTTTCGGCTATGAGCAGGCGTCCGGAGAAAACAACGTCTTGCGTACTCTCTCCCCAGCCTGCACTGGCATAGACATAGCCGCAAAAAAAGCGGGCACTTTGGCCAAGAATGAGGTTACGCACATATTGATGTTTGCATACCAGTTCGTTGCTGGCGCTAAGATTGAAAATCAACTCGGCATCCTGCAGCGTAAGTGCGCTGCTCGGCGGAATTTGTGCCCAAAGGTCCTCGCATATCTCAATTCCAAAACTGCAGCGTGAAAGTTCGAAAATAAGGTTTACGCCAAATGGAATTTCCTGGCCGCAGAACTTAAAGACCGTGTCTTTGGGGAGCTGCAGACCCGAAGTGAACCATCGGGCTTCATAGAATTCTTTGTAATTAGGAATAAAACTTTTAGGCACTATCCCGTGGATGCGCCCCTTTTGTAGCACAGCAGCGCAGTTGTATAGCACTCCGTCGTAGCTGAGTGGTACACCAACAATCGCAGTTATGCTGAGGTTGCGGCTAAAATCCATAAGTTTCAGTAGCGCAGCTTCGGCTTCTTCGAGCAAAATCTGCTGATGAAAAAGGTCTTGGCAGGAATAGCCGGTGACGCACAGTTCGGGAAATACAATGACTTCTACTCCTTGCGACTCGGCTTGCAGCATAAGGTTCTCTAATGCCACAGTGTTGCTGCTGCTGTCGGCAAGTTTTACAACAGGCATTGCTGCCGCTACTTTTACAAAACCATTGAACATAAATTGTCGGTATTTAATGTCTATTATTCATTTGTGATAATTCTCTTCAGGGTACGGCGAATCTGCTCACTCTGCCTAACGAAAGAATCTTGCAGGTGAGCCCAGCTCCCAAATGACTCCACGAATAATTGCTGCAACGGATTCTGCCGTTTGTGGGCATTGGAATTTACCACCACATTGATGCTATTTTGGTGTATCTCTATCTCTATAACTTTTGGCCCTTGAAATGTATCGCCATCGCAGTGGAACACCCCTTCGCTTTCTCGGATAATTTTTATGCGTTTAGCTTTGAAAGTCTTCACGTGGCTGTTTTTCTGTATGGTTTTGTTGAAAAGCTGGATGGCTATTTGAGGTGCTTCAAGCGCATTGAATGGCTCTATTAATACGATGTCGATTAAACCATCTTTCATTGAAGCTGTGGGAGCAATAAAGGCGTTGTTTCCGTATTGTGAGGCGTTGGCGCACGAAATGAGGAATGCACGAGCTAATGTGGAGCCGCCCTCATCTTCGATGGTGTAAGTCTCGGGCTTATATTTTAATCCTTGGCGCAAAATGTTTTCAACATAAGTAATGGGCCCGCGATGGCCACTTTGGGCAAATTTTTCGCTAATAAAAGCATCAAAGCCTACACCACATGTGCAGAAAAAAGGCCGCCCGTGGCATGTCCCGTAGTCGAGGCTATGAACCACATGATGGTTGATAACCTCGATGGCTTTCTCGGGATTGAGGGGGATTGACAGATGGCGCGCCAGTCCGTTTCCAGATCCGCAGGGAATAATAGCCAGAGCGCTATTGGTATGAACCAAGCCGCTTCCTACTTCGTTGATGGTTCCGTCTCCGCCCACTGCACAAACTACATCAACTCCTTCTGATGCAGCCTGACGCGCAATCTCGAAAGCATGGCCCGCATATTCAGTGTAGCAAATTTCAGGCATGAAAAGAGACGTGTCAATGGCGCTCTCTATGGTGCTAACTATGCGCTTCTTTTTCGACGTTCCCGATATGGGATTTACAATGAAAACAATTTTTTTCATAACAGCAAAAGGAAATAGGACGAGGCGTGGTTTCGTCCCCTATGGCTGGAGGTTATGCGTACAGCTATTATCACCTGCAAAAATAATCTAAATATGTTTCTCTGAGTAACGTTTTGTCAAGAAATCAAATAATCACCTCGAAAAATGCATCCAAATTACGTGTAAACGTCTCTCCTGCCAAATGTGAAAACGAACGAAGAATATATAATAATATTTATATGGTGTAGGAAAGATTTCGCACATTTTTGAAAAAAAAGTGCAATTTTCTTTTTGTAAAACAGCTTTATATTGATAAAAGTTGTATCTTTGCGCAGAATTATGAGGTATTAAACGTAGTTTTACACAAAGCATAAGAATAATAGCAGCATACATATGAGTCTTTTACACGAAAGATTAGCAAAATATGACTTGCCACAACGTATGAAGGCGCTTGACGTGTATCCATACTTCAGGGAAATAGATGGCAAGCAGGGAACCGAGGTTGACATGGGAGGCCACCGTGTGCTTATGTTCGGTTCTAATGCATATACTGGACTGACCGGTGACGAGCGTGTGATTGAAGCCGGCGTCGCCGCGCTTCGCAAGTACGGTTCCGGGTGTGCCGGATCGCGTTTCCTGAACGGAACGCTCGATTTGCACGTCCAGCTTGAAAAAGAGTTGGCGGAATTTGTTCACAAGGATGAAGCCCTTTGCTTTTCAACAGGTTTCAGTGTAAATGCCGGAGTGATTTCGTGTCTTACGGGGCGTGAAGACTACATTTTGTGCGACGATCGCGACCATGCTTCGATTGTGGACGGGCGAAGGTTATCCTTCTCCAATGCTCTGAAGTATAAGCACAACGATATGGCCGACCTGGAGCGTTTACTTCAGAAGTGTCCCGAAGATGTGGTTAAACTAATTGTGGTTGACGGTGTGTTCTCTATGGAGGGCGACCTGGCTAAACTACCTGAGATTATTGCCCTAAAGCACAAATATAAGAACGTGGCAGTAATGGTAGACGAAGCCCACGGAATAGGTGTCTTTGGCAAGCAAGGTAGGGGAGTGTGTGATCATTTCGGCCTCACCGACGATGTGGACCTCATAATGGGTACGTTCAGCAAGTCACTTGCATCTATCGGGGGATTTATTGCTGCCGATAGCATCATCATAAACTACCTTCGCCATAATGCTCGTACCTATATTTTCAGTGCGAGCGATACTCCTGCAGCCACAGCAAGCGCAATGGAAGCGCTCCATATCATTCAAAATGAGCCAGAACGCATTGAAAAATTATGGAACGTAACGCGTTATGCCCTCAAGAAATTCAAAGAGGCAGGATTTGAAATCGGTGAAACCGAAAGCCCCATCATCCCTCTTTATGTGCGCGACATGGAAAAGACCTTCCGCGTCACAAAAATGGCCTTCGACGAAGGAGTGTTTATCAATCCTGTAATACCTCCAGCCTGCGCACCTCAGGATACGCTCGTTCGTGTAGCATTAATGGCTACCCACACAAATGAGCAAGTTGATAGAGCTGTAGCTGCGCTTGTTAAGGTGTTTAGGCAACTTGACATAATAGAGTAGGGGAGGAATACACCTATTTAATTACATGCTGCCAGCTTTTTTTATAAAAAAATCAAGCTAAAATTTTGTCGGAATAAAAATAACATTTACTTTTGCACCGCATTTGCGGAAAATGCCGGCAAAAGTTGGCGGCAAATTTTGCGGAAATAGCTCAGTTGGTAGAGCACAACCTTGCCAAGGTTGGGGTCGCGGGTCCGAGTCCCGTTTTCCGCTCTAAGAAAGTGGTCTTTGAAAGTTCTTTAAGGAAGCAACATCTTTCAATTCTCGAGCCCAGGTGGCGGAATGGTAGACGCGCTAGTTTCAGGTACTAGTGTCAGCAATGACGTGCAGGTTCGAGTCCTGTTCTGGGCA
>CADBQP010000021.1 GCA_902796835.1 uncultured Bacteroidales bacterium | reverse complement strand
GAGTGGAGGAACAACTTTTGGGGCAGGGACTCTCTTCCAGCGAAGGCCGCAGGGGCCCGAGATGCACCTTGTAAGCGCGCTTATAAAGAATAACTCATCCTAAACGAAACAACAAAAACTTAGAAAACCTCAGTAAAAACGTAAATCCAAACACAAGAAAGCGAAGAGGAATAAGTTGCCGCATGGCAGCCCCTCTGAGCTTTCCTTATGGCTGCCGCTATAAATGTGGCTGCCATGCTGGGGCAACGTAACAGAAATCCCCGTCTGCGAACGTATGTGCGTTTGCGGGCGGGGATTTTTTGTATGCATAAGGTTAGATATAGTCGTATATAAAGCTTTCAGGCTGAAGAAATTTGTATTATTGTTTTTCCTGGAAACATAATCGGCCGAAAATGATTAACTTTGCACATCAAAGTTTGTTACGAGCTTTTTTATGGCAAAGACAACTTTATTGAATAAGCAGATTTTTATGCATTGGTGAAGATACGTACAAATCCTATTTATTCCCCCGAATTCGAGGGAATTAAAGTGATTGATTTTGACGAATAAACTGTCAGAAAATGAATATAGAAGACTATCGGGATTATTGCCTGTCGCTGGGCTCGGACATCGAAGAGAAGTTGCCTTTCCAGAAATTTAAAAGCGGAGAGGGCGTGTTGGTGTTCTACGTGTCGGGACACATGTTTTCGTTTTTCGACTGTAACAATTTCACCATCGTCTCGCTGAAATGCCAGCCCGACCGCATTGAAGAGTTGAAGATGCAACACGATTGCATTGGAACCCCCTACAACGAATCGCCCAAACACTGGATTGGCATTGACCCCATTGCGGCCCCCGACAAACTGCTGAAGGAGCTCACCCGAAATTCCTACGAAATTGTGAAATCCAAGTACGCGAAAGCCGGGAGATAATACGTTCTGATTTTTATGTCGAAGAAACTCAAGACTGCGTGCAGAATATGTTTCAAGTCTGCCGAGAGCACAGACAAGCCTGTAAGAGAAACGGCATGTTCCTTATTTGGGGTAGTTTTGTCGGCAATTTGTGTATGCAACCTAAGAAACGTTTGCCATACCTTTGCCAAATGAGTAGGACAATCATTAAAAAAGTACACTTCATGAAACAGATAATCATGCTTCTTTCGGCTTTGCTGCTAACGTGTTGCTCGCAGGAGAGCGACGCACAAGCCGAAATCGCCCGGCAGACCGACGTGGGGTCAACGCTCATCGTGTATTACAGCTATACTGGCAACTGCCGCGAGATTGCCAGCAGCCTTTCCTCCCTGATAGAGGCCGATGTGGCAGAGGTGCTGACCGTGGCAGAAAATCAGGATTACAATGCCAATGGCTACAAGCTTGGAAACGACTTGCTCAATGCCATCAATTCCAATCCCGAAAACCTTGGCAGCTACCCCGCCATTAAAGCCATCGACAAAGATGTTTCCAACTATGACAACATCATCTTCATAACGCCCCTGTGGCATGCCCAGATGGCCGCGCCGGCACAAACCTATCTTTTCCAAAACAGAGAGAAACTGGCCGGAAAGCGCCTGGCCCTGATTGTGTCGAGCTGGAGCAGCGGCATCAGCACCGTGGTTAGCAACGCCCGACGCCTTGTCCCCAATGCCACTTGGGCCGGCGAAGCGCTATGGATTAATCATAACAATCACTCGAGCCGCGCTTCGCTGATAGAAAATTGGCTTCAAACTCAAAACTTTCAGAATTCCACCGATATGACTCAGAAAATGTATGTCACCATTGACGGACAAACGGAAACGGTTTCGCTGACAGACAATGGTGCAACCCAGTCTCTTGTAGCAAAACTTCAAGAATCACCGCTGGCTCTTACACTCAACTCGAGCGGCGGCTTCGAGATTTGGGGCGCCCTGGGGTTCTCGCTCCCCAGGAGCGACGAGCAGATGAATGCCCAGCCGGGCGATGTGGTGCTTTATAACGGCAGCAACATCTGCTTATTTTATGGCACAAATTCCTGGAGCTACACTCGCCTGGGAAAAATCGAGAGCCTATCGGGCAGCAAGCTGAACGCGTTTCTCAAGGCAGGCCAAACGGGCATCGATGTCACCCTGTCGCTGACCAAGCCGACGGGAATCGCAAAAACCGGCACCAGCGGACGCTCTACTAAAGCCTACACCCTGCACGGCACATTGGCCCAGACAGAGCAAAAGGGTATCGTCATTCAAAACGGAAAGAAAATAATAAAATGAAACACACATTCTTTGCAGCAATGCTCGCAGTCGGAGTGCTGACGGCTTGCACCGAAACTAAACAACCCAATACAGGAGAAACTATGCAGAAACTTGAATTAACACAAGAATGGGACAAGGTGTTCCCCTTGAGCGAAAAAGTGAACCACCGCAAGGTGACTTTCGAGACACAGTATGGACAAATCCTCGCTGCCGACCTCTATGAGCCGAAGGAAGCCCAAGGCCGGCTGGCTGCCATAGCCGTTTGCGGCCCGTTTGGTGCCACAAAGGAGCAATCGAGCGGACTCTACGCCATGCGCATGGCCGAGCGCGGCTATGTGACCGTGGCCTTCGACCCCTCATACACTGGAGAGAGCAGCGGTGAACCCCGCCGCACGGCATCGCCCGACATCAACACCGAAGACTTCATGGCCGCCGTTGATTTCCTTTCGCGCCAGAAAAATGTAGACACCACGAAAATTGGCATCATTGGCATCTGCGGATGGGGAGGCATTGCCCTCAATGCAGCTGCAGCCGATACTCGCATCAGGGCCACGGTGGCTAGCACCATGTACGACATGACCCGCGTCAGCGGCAACGGATACTTCGACAGCGAAGACAAAGAGGAGTCGCGCCATGCAGCCCGCGAGGCCATGGCAAAGCAGCGACTCGCCGACCCCATGGCGATGGCCGGCGGTGTGGTGAATCCGCTGCCCGACGACGCCCCGCAATTTGTGAAGGACTACTACGACTACTACATCACCAAGCGCGGATACCACAAGCGCAGCGGCAACTCGAACGACGGCTGGCGCAAGATTGGCACTCAAGCCTTTGCCAATGCCCGCTTCCTATACTACATCAACGAAATTCGATCGGCCGTGCTCGTCATGCATGGTGAGAAGGCCCACTCGCGCTACTTCGGTGAGGCTGCCTATAAATATATGGTGGAAGGAAAGGCCGAGGGATATAACGTCGTAGGCAAGCCAAACCCAAATCCCGAAAACAAGGAACTCCTCATTATTCCCGAAGCTTCGCACTGCGACCTCTACGACGGCGGATTCACCGAGCTGGAGGGCAAGGGACAACCCAAAAATCTCATTCCCTGGGATAAACTTGCCGACTTTTTCAGGAAAAATCTGAAGTAGGGAACCACAGGTGCCGGAAATCGGAAAAGACCCCCAAAATCCTTTTAAAAGGTTTTTTATAGGCAAAACAGTTGGCTCGACAGTTTAAACTATCGAGCCAACTGTTTTTCTTTTCTGCGCCCTGAGGTTTATTCCTCCCCCACTCTGAAGAGCCGGGGCTTAATATGGTTTTCGAACAGACGGCGCTCCACAATGCGATAGTGCGGATGGTAGGCTGCACGATATTCGGGCGAGTGGCTAATGGCATAGCGGCCAGCCGAAAGCAGGCTGTCGATGAACTGACGGTCGGCCGCGTAGTTTTTCAAGGGCAGTGCCATTCGGTCGATTTCGCGCACCATTTTTCGCCACTCCCGGCGCCACTGCCTCTGCGAGGGGTGTTTTCGGCCATTGCCCTGCACAAAAGCCTCGAAAAGAGCGTCGACACCAATCAGCCCCTCGACCACACACCTGAGGTCCACACGCACATAGCGCCCACAGGGGCCGCAAAGCTCATAGTAGGCACGGGGCGGCACGCTGTCAAGGCGAGTCTCGGCAATTTCCTTTTCCAAGTAGGCACGGGCCTGTGCGGCATCGTGAACAAGGTGCTCGGCGCCCATAAAGTCTTGAAAGCACGACTTATATATGTCGAGCAGGCGAGACTGGGGATAGACCGCCATTTGCCTGCGCACAAAACTTTCTACCTCCTGGGCCGAAAGACTGAGAACCGATGCGAGCAGTGACAGAAATAAGATGATTCGTTTCATTTTTCAATCGTTTTTGGGAGTGACTTTCTTCCAGAGACTTCGTAATTCGCTGATGATGGCATAGTAGTCGCGCATGGTGAAATCGCCATTGCCGCGCATAAGAATAGTGTAGTCTATGCCATCGAAGGAGCGCTCCACTCCGGTATCGCGAAATCCGTTGCGCAAATAAAAGGCACAGCGACGCTGGCGCTGCTCGGCATTGGAACACTGCTGCCGCGGCGATTCAATGTCGAGGATGAGCGATTTTTCGCGGTATTCAGCTATCAGCTGGGAGAGTATTTCCTGCCCTATGCCACGCCCGCGCAAATGGGGCTCCACCGCAAAATACCAAAACCAATCATAAGCCTTTGTCTCTGACAAGCTGCCGCCCGTTTTGCAGGCGCGCCTATAGATGATTGTGAAACCGGCAAATGTGCCGTCGGGCATGTGGTAGGTTCTGAAATCGAGCGGCATAAGCTGCATCAGCTCCATCAAGTCGGGCCATGGTATTTGTTCCTCTACGGGGAATGCCGTTTCGTAGAGCTGGCGCACCTGCGACAGGCAGGCAGCAGATGGGGAAAAGGGCCTTGCGCTTATCATGTGCTATTCCGTATAATTATGGTCAACCACGATGCTCACCTGCATGCCGGGCACGATGGCTTGTATTTCGCATGTGAGCTTACTCACGAGTCCAGCCTCGTCGGCCACCGTCATATCGGGCACAATGTCGACCGAAAGAAGATTGTCGGCCTCCGACAAATAGAAACCATGCACCTGCACAATTTCCACGTGGTCCGAAAGGGCTTTCAACACCTTGTTCTGAATATCAGTCCGTCGGTTTTCGCCAGTGGCAATGGCATAGATGCCTATGGTCATGATGATGCCATGGCGGTCGAAAATCATCTTCGAAATTTTGCGCGTAAGGCCATGAATGTCGTAGGCCGTCAAAGTGTCGAGGACGCTGATGTGGAGCGAGCCTATCCTCACATCGGGACCGTAGTTGTGCATGATGAGGTCGTAAACTCCATGCACGCCGCCCACTTCCATCACCTCTTGCTTGAGCTGCCGGGCCAGTTCGGCTGGCACACTCGAGCCCAGCAATTCGTTGACAGGCGAGGAGAGCATGTCGATGCCCGCCTTGACAATGGCCAGCGAGATGAGGGTGCCCAAAATGCCGTCGAGCGAAACTCCCCACCATATCATGATGAGGGCCGAGACGAGGGTGGCCAGCGTGATGACGGCATCAAACAACGCATCGGCACCCGAGGCTATGAGGGCATCGCTCTTGAGCTGCACACCCTTTTGCCTGACGTATCGGCCCAGGATGAGTTTCACCACAATGGCCGTGACGATCACCACCAGCGTTGCCGTGGTATAGCGAGGTTCGCTGGGATGAATGATTTTCTTCAGCGACTCATAGAACGACGTGGCCCCAGCCGAGATTACTATGACGGCGATGATGATGGCCGTGAAATACTCTATGCGGCCATGCCCAAAGGGATGCTCACGGTCGGCAGGCTTGCGCGAGAGTTTGGTGCCCACAATGGTGATGACACTCGAGAGGACATCCGAAAGATTATTGACTGCATCGAGCACAATGGCTACACTGCTGGCCAAGATGCCCACCGTGGCCTTGAACAGCGCCAGCATCACATTGCTGACAATGCCCACCCAGCTAGTACGGATGATTTGCGAACTGCGGTCCATGAGTTCTGGGAGGAGAAATTATCGAATGAAGTGCATTGGCTGCCAGGGTTCGCGCTCAGGACACTGTGGCTGCCCACCGGCATGGATACTCTTCAGCATGAATGCCATGTTGTTGGCCAGCGTGCGCATGGTCTGCATGCCTTCGACATCGAGGGCCACCTCGCCCGGCTCGCGTCCGTAGGCTATGTTCCAATACTGGCTCGTCACCACGGGCATGTTCATCATCATGAAGGGCATGTTCAACGTTTGAAAAGCCGCCGTGGCCCCGCCGCGCCGACACACGGCCACCGCAGCAGCCGGTTTTCCATCAAAAACCGAAGTGGCCGAAAAAAACATGCGCTGCATCAGCGACAGGGCTGCGCCTGTGGGCTGGCCATAATAGACCGGCGAACCCACCACAAGGGCATCGCACACTTCCATCTTCTCTATGACGCGATTACACACATCGTCGTCGAACACACAGCGTCCGAGGCACTGTATGCGGCACTGCCCACAGGCAATGCACGAACGCACGGGCTTTGCTCCCACCTGCACAATTTCAGCCTCAAGGCCGTTTTTCTCTAATTGTTTGGCCACCTCGCTGAGCGCCGTAAACGTATTGCCCTTCGGATGAGGGCCGGCATTTATTAAAAGTACTTTCATTGGTTGATTATGATTGGTTAATGATTTACTACAGAGCATAACTCCAATACAGCAAGAAACATAGGAAACAACCATAAAATCCTGCTTTTTCTGAAATCATCCACAAAAGTATGAAAAATAAGCGAGCATTTTCCAACAAAATCGTATTTTTGTGCCTACAAGAATCTTAAAACATACACAACTCCTTATTATTTTATGTACGACAACGAACGAGGTTTATACATTGCCCACTGCGAAGAGGGCCCATTAAGTATCGTGAGCAAAATGGCCAACCGCCACGGCCTGATTGCCGGTGCCACCGGAACAGGAAAAACCGTAACGCTACAAGTGATGGCCGAGAGTTTCTGCCAAATGGGGGTGCCATGCTTCATGGCCGACATGAAGGGCGACCTATCGGGCATCAGCCAAGCTGGAAGACTCAGCGGCTTCATAGAGAAACGCATGCCCGAATTTGGCATAGAAAATCCTCAGTTTCAGGGTTGCCCCGTGCATTTCTTCGACGTGTATGGAGAGCAGGGACACCCCATGAGGGCCACCATTTCGCAAATGGGCCCCGATTTGCTTGCGCGACTGCTCGAACTCAACGAAACACAGAGTGGCGTGCTGCACATCGTGTTTCGCATTGCCGACGAACGCTCACTGCTGTTGCTCGACATAAAGGATCTGCGCGCCTTGCTCGACTACGTAGGGAAAAACGCCTCGAAATACACCACCCAATATGGCAACATTTCCACGGCCTCGATTGGAGCCATACAGCGAGCCTTGCTGGCACTCGAGGGACAGGGAGCCGATAAATTCTTTGGCGAGCCGGCTTTCAATATTCAAGACCTGATGACCACTGAAGGCGGCAAGGGAGTGATGAGCGTACTGGCTGCCGACCGGCTCATGATGCAGCCAAAACTCTACAGCACATTCCTTCTCTGGCTCATGTCGGAACTCTATAGTACACTGCCTGAGGTGGGCGACCTCGACAAACCGAAACTCATCTTTTTCTTCGACGAAGCCCACATGCTCTTCGACGGCACATCGAAAGCCATGGTCGATAAGATTGAGCAAGTGATACGCCTAATTCGAAGTAAGGGAGTGGGCATATATTTCGTAACACAAAACCCCACCGACCTGCCCGAAACAATATTGGGACAGCTCGGCAACCGTGTGCAACACGCATTGCGCGCCTTCACACCAAAAGACCAAAAAGCCGTGCGCGCTGCCGCCGACACATTCCGCGCCAATCCGGCCTTCAAGACCGACGAAGCCATCATGAGCCTAGAAACGGGAGAAGCCCTCGTATCGCTGCTCGACGAAAAAGGAGCGCCCTCGGTGGTGCAAAGGGCCAAGATCCTCTTCCCCCTCAGTCAAATAGGCGCCATCAGCGAAGGACAGCGACTTGACCTCATAAAACAATCGCCCATCTACGGACGCTACGACGAGGCCATCGATCGCGAAAGTGCCTTCGAACTACTGATGGTTGAAGCCGAAACACAAGCTGCCGAAGCCGAGGCACAGGCCGAAATAGTAAAAGCCGAAAAAGAAGAAAAGAAGGCCGCCTCAAAGCCAGGATTCATGAGCAAAATTATCAAAGCCATCATAACGGCCGTTACAGCCTCGCTCGCCTCCATCGTGGGCACATACGTCTCAGACAAAGTGAGCGGAAAGAAAACAAAATCGCGCACATCGGCCACGGGACGCGTAGTGAAAAACGCCACTACCGCAGCCACGCGCACAGCCACACGGGAGCTAACACGCGACATACTTGGCAACCTCATCAAGGGAAAATAAAAGCTTTGCCGAGACAATTGGCAGGAAACAACACACACAAAGTCAAAAAAAACGTAACTTTGCGACGCCTGAAGAAGGAGTCGCCAGTCTATTACCGCAGCCCTCAAACAGGCAGTTCTTATATTTATAATGAATTGGTTAATTCTTATCACTGCCGGACTTTGTGAGGTAGCTTTTACTTTCTGCCTTGGCAGAGCCAAAGAAACCGACGGCATAGAATGGTGGGCATGGATAGGGGGCTTTATATGCTTCAGCATACTGAGCATGGCTCTACTGGCCAAAGCCACACAAACACTGCCCATCGGCACAGCATACCCCGTTTGGACAGGCATAGGAGCCGTGGGAACAGTCATAGTTGGCATTCTTGTTTTTGGCGAACCCGCCACTTTTTGGAGATTGTTCTTCATCACCCTGCTCATCTCCTCGATAGTGGGACTCAAAACCATGGAATAGAGCAGACCTGCAAAATAGATTTATAATAAATGGCAGAAGAATGAAAAACAGGCTTCCTTTTACGGGAAGCCTAAGATTAATTTGCCTAAAAAAACATTACGATAGAAGCCTCAATTAGCCGTTTGGAACGAAGGCCTCATACGTCCCATCGTCATAAAACACACGTATTTCCTTAATTTTTCGAAGCTGCTTTTCAAAAAAACTTGCCTCCACAGACATTTCAGGCATGCGCACCTGTCCCATTCGCCCAACATTTTGACGAAGTGTGGAAGACATATCGGCAGGCAGAGACGTTCCGGGTGATTCAGAACCAGGTTCAGAACTGTGTTGCTCTCCCAACGGCGCAAAGAATGAATCTGGAGAGGGGGCTTCTTCATGCGTAAACATATCGCCTTCACCAAAAAGCAGCCAACTAATATTCACGTTCGGAAAGGCGGTGTGAATAGCCTTAACATGATTATTCGTAGGACCGGTACGGCCGGTAAAAATGCTTGAAAGTGAGGCTGGCGAAATTCCCAACTTGTTCGAAAAGTCTTTTTGGGACATTCCAGTATATTCCATCAACTGACGAATTCTATTTTTCATGTGCAATAATTATTGATCAACTTCTACTACTCTAAATGAGACTTTATGAGACTCAAAACTGAAAGACGCTTGTTCTTTATATTATTGTTTCTCACAAAAAAATTGCTGTTGCGAAAAATACTTCATATGAACGATATAAGAGATACATCCGCAACCCACATCAAGAAGCAAGTAAACTTACTTCATAGATTTATGCATCAAGTACACTCGAAAATATGGTCTGATTTACAACATCAGGGGCATATTTGCAATTGTGATGCAAATATAGAAACAAAAATCCGAATCAGCAAGATAAAATCAAGATTTTTATTTCTAAATACACAAATATGCAAAGTGAAATTACACGCCCAAGAAGCTAAAAGAAGGCCTTTATTAACAAGAATTCATATCTATAAATATCACAAATATAAACATAGGTGAAGTTTTTTTTCGCAAAAAACAATATCTTTCTCATAATTAATGGCTAACCTAAACACGCAGACAACACTTTGGCCTCAAAACGCACACATTCGTCCCATACACCTTCTTTAATATGGCGAACATTTATAATAAATCACATTTTATCACTCATTTTCAATAAATTAAGAGGTTATAAGATAGTATAATAAATATCAGTTTTGATATCTATAGCTTGTGTTTTGATGTCGAAAAATAAATGTTTTGATTTTGAAATCAAATTCTCAGCTGCGAGGTTAAGGCGCGTTTATGATTGTTTATGTTGCATTTGTAAATTTTTGCCACTTTAGCTTTTTGTCTATTGATTTTCAAAAGTAAATTATTTCTCAAAAAAAACGGCTTAAATATTCAAATTTTACCTATAAAAGATTCTTTCATGCAGAAATACATACAACAGAAGACAATTCATCCTACAAGAGCTAAATTATTCTTAAATACATGATTATCAATTTATTATAGGCATTAAAACGTGTAGAGTTTTTTACGCTGAAATTTTCGAAAAGAGACAAAAAACTGCCCATCATAGGTCATTTTTCGCCCAGATAGGGCATATTTTACATTTTGTGCAGAAATTTTAGAGCTAAAAAATCATGGAAATTTACATTTTCTGCTCCATAAATTTCTTTCAAGTTTCTCTACCTTAATTGCACACAAAGGGAGATAAAAATCGGCTAATGGGGAAACGAACAGCACCCCCTACTCTTACCCGAACCACATGATCGTTGTTCCAGGAATGAGCAGCTCAGCCCTTTCTTCTAGTACATTCATTATAGAATAGAAAGAGGCTGTGTGCAATCGAAAAACGAGAGAAACGTTATTGTTCTATTTTTCGTATTAGAAAAAATAACTTTTCTTCTCTCAATATCCTTGAAGTTATTTTCGCTTTGTCCCCCACTCCGCGCCAATTTCAAAAAGTTATCTCTTTCTTGGATTGTCTCATTCCCATGCAGAGCATAAGTTTTCATTTAGCAGCATTAAGGAATAAATTTGGTTGCACAACGCTATTAAAGTTCTCAAGCGACGCAAAAGATTCGGTTGAGAACATTTAGAATATTTTTTAGCCCGAAATTTACTGCACAAAATATCCGCTTCAAAAACTGAGTAAAATCGGGATAAACGGAGTGATTATTCTTAAGAATGGCGAGTTTTTAATCGCAGAGATTTATTTTTTTTGAGCGACACGGAGGCTCATCCGCTGTAATTGATAAAAAAAATTAACAACTATAGAGTTATAAAGAAAGAATAAAAGGCGGCGACGGGGGTCGAACACGTTCCTTCTCCGTAGAGCCGAATTGACGGGCACCTTTATTTTTTATATTTAGTGAAGGATATAATAAATAAGTTCCTTCAGCAATTCGCCTGCTGGAATAAAAGGATTGTCCACACCTTTTGAACGCGCGTCAGTACGTCGGATTTCAGAAAGAATATACATCACTTTTGTTGCTCTAAAGTTTTTCATGGCAGGCATCACATTTCGCTTTACTTGCCATTCCGTCTGCCCCAGCCATGATGCGAGACCACGTTCGCTTTGGTCGGGCGAATAGAAAGCCAGCATGAGGTTGGAGAAAAACCGAAATAATTGGTGCAACGTAGCCTGAATGGGATTGGCATTTGGGTTTGCTTCAAAATAATTAGCGATGCGATTGGCCTTGACTACGTCCTTCTGTGCAATGGCATCAAGAAATTCAAAAATATTGTATTCTTTTGAAATTCCAATGTTTGTGAGCACCATATCTGTGGTGATGGTGGCTGTCTCGGGCGTTTTCACCACCAAAAGTTTGTCGAGTTCCCCTGCCAGGCGGTTTAGGTCGGATCCTATAAACTCAGCCATCATGACTGCAGCCTGCGGCTCTATGGACATGCCACGTTCGCGCAAATAGGAGCTGCAGAAGGTTGGCAGTTGGTTTTCGTAGAGTTTTTTCGATTCAAACATCACACCCTGGCTGGCTATAAGTGCTGCCACTTTCAACCTTCGGTCGATACTCTTGTTTTTATGGCAAAACACCAAAATCGTAGATGGCTGCGGCATTTTCAAGTAGTATTCCAACCGTTCGAGATTTTTTAGGTTTTGAGCCTCTTTCACTACAACAAGCAGGTGGTCGGCTCCCATTGGAAATCCTTTCGCCGTAGCAATGACTTCGTCGATGGTGGTTTCTGCACCAAAAAGGGTTATCAGATTAAAATCGCGCTCCTCGGGCGGCAGGGCATGGCTCACGATGGCTTGCTCTATACGGTCGATAAAATAGCTCTCATCGCCCATTAGAAAATAAATGGGTGCAAAAATGCCTGCACTGATATTGCGCATCAAGCTTTCGAAAGTGATGCTGGCAGGTTTTCTACTTGCTGTTGCCATGAAAATTTGAGGGATATTGATTTTTATGAACCCTGCATCCTTATGAGGCTTATGAATTCGCCGACTTACCAATCATACTTCAAGTGGCGCACCGTCTTACGTTGCCCCAGAATGAGTCTTAGGGCCTTTATTCCGATAAGAACGTGAGTTTCTGCAAAATTCTGTGTTACTCTCCGATCGCTTTCCTCGGTTTTGATGCCTTCCGCGTACATTGGATTATCGCTTACGAGCAGCAATGCTCCTGTGGGTATGTGGTTATAAAATCCACACGAGAACAATGTGGCTGTTTCCATATCCACAGCCATAGCGCGGGTTTCACGCAAGTATTTCTTAAATTTTTCGTCGTGTTCCCATACGCGGCGGTTGGTGGTATATACAGTTCCCGTCCAGTAGTCCTGCTGGATGTCGCGAAGCGCCGTCGACACAGCTCGCTGCAGCATAAAGGCCGGCAAGGCGGGGACTTCTGGTGGGAAATAGTCGTTCGACGTACCTTCTCCGCGAATACCTGCCAACGGCAAAATATAGTCGCCAAGGTGCGTTTTGTCGGATATGCCGCCACATTTTCCCAAAAAAAGGCAGGCACTTGGTTTAACTGCACTCAGCAAGTCCATAATAAGTGCCGCATTGGGGCTACCGATGCCGAAATTGATCATCGTGATACCTTCGGCCGTCACAGCGCGCATATTGCCTTCATAACTGGCAATTTCCACTCCCATTTGTTCGCAGAAGATGTCTACGTAATTATTGAAGTTCGTGAGCAAAATGCAGTCTCCAAAACTATCCAGCGATAGCTTGGTGTAGCGCTGCAACCAGTTCTCTACTATTCCTTGACGTATATCCATATTTTTTGTTTATTTTTGTATCGGTTCCAGGTAGCGACATACTTTTTGCTTGTCGGTTATGAACCACTATTATAGTTCACGAAGCAAATATAAGAAAATGATTTCAATAAATCTGCCTCCTTACGAAATAAAAACAAAAAACCATGAGGGACGACAGCAAATATTCGATTTTTTACGACGTCGCTACGTGGCTCTGACTCCTGAGGAATGGGTGAGGCAACATTTTGTTCACTTTCTTGTGAACCACAAAGGCTATCCCGCAGCCCTCATGGCTAATGAGGTAGGCATCCGAGTGGGTCAGACATCGCGCCGATGCGACACTGTGGTATATAAAAAAACAGGAGGAGCGCCGCTAATGATAATTGAATATAAGGCTCCCGAAGTGGCCATTACCCAAAAGGTCTTTACGCAAATTTCATCGTACAACACGGTTCTGCACGTGCCCTATCTTATTGTAAGCAATGGCCTGCAGCACATTTGCTGTCACATTGATTTTTCGACCATGAGCTATCGGTTTCTCGAAGATATTCCTGAATATGACTCTATCGTGAAATAGATTTGCTAAACTTTCCCATATAAACTAAGCAAAGAACCAATGAGGTTCAAGACTTCACCTCATTGGTTTTTTGCTAAATACCACGCTCTTTGCATATTCTGTCATATGCTTCATTAATTTTTTTCAGCTTTTCTTCTGCTGCCTTGCGCACATCTTCGCCCAGGGATGCCACTCGATCGGGATGGTGTTTGAGCACTAGCTTTTTATAGGCTCTTCGCAAATCCTCATTACTCACGTCTGAAGCAACCTCAAGCACTTTATAAGCATCTTCCAACGAAGTGCCGCCCATATTCAGCAGGGAATCAACTTCATTGGCAGCCAATCTCATCGACTGTGCAATGCGACGTAACATTATTATTTCGTCTGACGACACCTTCCCGTCGGCCTGCGCAATACCCACCAGATAACTCAGCAACTGCAGCCGCTGAGAATAGTCGATATTAGCTGCCACCTGCGCTCCGCAAGCCTCCACTTCGATGTCGTGTTTGAAGAGCTGCAGCAAAATTTGCTCGGCCTGCGACACCGATTGCTCGCCAAAATTCTGACGAAAAAAACGCCTCACATATTCCATTTCGCTGTGCATGATTTTTCCATCAGCCTTAATGACACAAGCCGACATAACGAGCAGTGAAAATAGAAAATTATCGCGATCGGAGGTCGCTGTGCGGCGCGGTTCCGTCCCATTGTCTGAGCCTATGAAACCTTGTGAACTATCGCCGTCAGTAAAGCTATCTACCAGCGAACCTATCACGAAGCCGAGGAGGGCTCCGAGCGGTCCCCCAAACATCCAGCCTACGAAGCCGCCAAACCAACGTGTATTTGCCATTGTGCTACTTTTATTCTGAGATTACTTTTTCAAGTCAGACAAAAACCACCTCTACCCTTTCGAACCCCAAGGCTTTGAAGACCTTGGTAAATTCCTCTGTGGCAATGAGGCGCGCCCGCTCCATATTTTCGGGGATCAGCACACGCTGTTTCATCTTTTTCCGTGCTTGGTCGTAGAGCTTTTCACGCTCAGAGGGTCCCCATACTCCCTTCTCTATCAACGGCCGTGAATGGCCTTCATCAATGAAGTGTTCATCGAGCAGTCCTACGTCAGGCAAGTGAAGAATGGCCTCGCCTGCATCGCCCACCTTGAACCAATCGTTGCGAGCGCGTTCCATATCAACACCAATGCGTAGAGTGCCATGATATATGCGCACCAACTGACGATCACCCAAGAGTCGTTCCTCACGGAGCTCGGCCAATTCTTCCGTATCAATGGTAAGAAATTCCCATTGTCCTATGTCGCGAATAGCCCGTATCTCTTCTGCCGTGGCATCTATGGTCTGCCCTTCGGGAAAGTCTATTGAGAAAGATGGCTTGTCGCCCTTATTCACACACTTCCACACAGCCACTGCCGTCGCCACGACGATGATGAGCGTAAGGAGCCAGCGCCAAGGGCGTATAGGGGCAAAAAGATGGCAGAGCACTTTCATGTTCAATCTTTAGTAATTTCAGGAGTTTCTATGAATTGACGTAATTCTTCGTCGGAGAAGTTTTTACGAAACGAAATTGTCACATTCCGCGCGTTGTAGCCCAACTGGGTGAGCAAAGGGGCGATGACGCGCACCGCACTTTGGCGTGCCTCCTCGGCCAAACGATAGCGACCTATATGGAAGACGATGGAATCCGTGCCAAGTTGCTGAAAACGCGAAATTTCCTTATCGCTAAACGAGGCTCGTCCTATGTCGTTATATTGGCGTATGGCATGCTGATCCACCTTCGAGGCCGTGAGCACAATGTGCGGGTCGGGCAAAATAATGTGGAGCGATGAGTCGGTGCGCATCACGTGCAAATCGGTAAATTCCCCCATGTCTACATAAGCCTTGAGTGTTACATCTATAGGGATGGCAATAGCTCGCTCGCTGAATGGCGCCTTGAAGCTGTACTTTGTTCCCAAAGCCGTCACCTCCATGCGCTTATCGTCGGTGTGAGTAATGATTTTATGTATGCGATATTCGGCCGTATAAAGGCGCGACTGCCTTGAAATGCGATTAACCAGAACGGCCACTGTGTCGGCCTGATCGCTGCCGGAGCTGGCATGCTCTTGCGAACAGCTGCTACACGACGCCACAAAACATACAAAAACCAAGGCCAATGCAGATATGTAAAGACTTTTGGGCAGGCATCTTTGTCTTCGTTCTCTCATGTTCACGCGCTTTATACTGAACAGCTTATTCAGCAATATTGTCGGCATCGACCTTCTCGATAACGCTATCTTGCCGCTTATCGGCCGTAATGCTCACAATTCTGTCGGAGGTTGCCGCCATTTTTACGATAAATGCCGGGCCCACCTCCAATCCCGGTGTTCCTATTTGTGCCACAAATTGCAATATGCTGGCGGTCGACGATTCCGGCTCAACGGCCATGCCCAGCAACACGCACGACTGGCGCTCCACGGGAGTGAGATATGAGTCAAAATCGGTTTTCGTAAAGGTGCGCTGCCAGACAATGTCACCACCCTGCTCTAAACTTATATCTACCTTATTATCAGCAAATTTAGTTCCCATTTCGGTGGTCACCACTGGCTGTGCATCGTCTTGTTTGCGCTCTATGTGCACCACTGTTTGCTTGCCGCCCAACTGTAATGTATCAGTGCGGTCGAGCATAGCCGCCGAGGGCAACACGTCACTTTGAATAGCCTCAGCCTCAGAGGAGCCGCCATCGGCTTTAGATTTCTTTTCCGACGATTGGCAACTGCACATTAGTGCTACTATGGTGAAAAGGGTAAAAAGAGTTTTCATGATATGAGAATTCTTATGAGTTTTCGGGTTGCTATTAAAAGGTAATCACCGACGAGCCGTCATTCTCGGATTTAAGCGTCTCTGGTTGTGAAACAACGGGCACTTCCTCGGCCCCAGCTTCCGAAGTGGGCTCTGCGGCTTCAGGCACAGAGGGTGGAGTCTGAGCCTCAGCCTCTTTCGCCTGTTCGGAGGCCTCCAGTTTCTGGCGGCGTTTCATTTCGCGATGAACCATCAGGGCACACCACAGTTCCACGAGCGAATAAACAATGCAAGCCCCGCCCACAACCATAAAGGGAAGGCTGGCTGCCTCGCGCCAATAGAATAACACCAATAGGCCCACGCCAAACAAAGCTACAGGAAATACATATAAAAAACTCCCTATTCGAGCGCCTCGGCGCCCAGCCGACCAGAGCGAATGACACTGAATGGCGCTGCCCAACATGAGCAGCAAGGCCAAGGCTTTCAGCATAAACTCTATAAAATTGCTGGGGAAAATCATAAGCATCAAGCCAAACAATATGCTGCCACTGCTCACTAGCGGAAGAAGGGGCGATGGTGCCAAATCCGACGTGTCGGCCGCAAAATAGCTCACCAGAGACACAGCCCCGGGCAACACAAACATGGCGCCCAGCATCACTACTATCCAAACGGGAAGCGGATCACTAAAGAGCACGAGCAAAAAACCAATAATCAAGAAAAAGAGGCTGCGAACCACAGCGCTGCCGAAAACATTATTCATGGTCACTTTAATTTTGAGTTTATGCGGCGAAGATACGCATTTTTCGGTTACCCACCCAACTCTGCGCTTATTTTATTCGCCCCAAAATGTAGACACCGCGTTATTTTACTTTATAATAAATATGGTGTACTGAAAAAATATTGCTTACCTTTGCAGGCCGAAATAAAAAAAGAAGAAAGAATACATGTTCGAAAATTTAAGCGAAAGACTGGAACGGTCTTTTAAGATACTCAAAGGCGAAGGCCGCATCACCGAGATCAATGTGGCCGAAACGTTGAAAGACGTACGTCGCGCCCTGCTCGAGGCCGACGTGAACTACAAAGTGGCCAAGACCTTCACCGACGACGTGAAGCAGAAAGCTCTGGGACAGAATGTGCTCACAGCCGTAAAGCCCGGACAACTCATGGTGAAGATTGTGCACGACGAACTGGCCCGTCTCATGGGCGGCGAAGCCGTCGGCATTAACCTCGAAGGCCGGCCGGCCGTCATTCTGATGTCGGGCCTGCAAGGTTCGGGTAAGACCACCATGTCGGGAAAACTTGCCTACATGCTCAAAACAAAGCGCTTCAAAAAGCCCCTGCTCGTAGCCTGCGACATATATCGCCCCGCTGCCATTGAGCAAATCAGGGTGCTTGGCGAGCAAATCGACGTGCCCGTATACAGCGAGCCCGAGAGCAAAAATCCCGTTGAGATAGCACAAAACGCCATCAAGGAAGCGCGCGCCAAAGCCTGCGACGTAGTAATCGTCGACACAGCCGGCCGTTTGGCCGTCGACGAAGAGATGATGCAAGAAATTGCCGCCATCAAGGAGGCCATCAACCCCAGCGAAACGCTCTTTGTGGTCGACTCCATGACGGGCCAGGACGCCGTTAACACCGCCAAGGAGTTTAACGACCGGCTCGACTTCGACGGAGTGGTGCTCACCAAGCTCGACGGCGACACGCGTGGCGGTGCAGCCCTTTCCATTCGCACTGTGGTAGACAAACCCATCAAGTTTGTGGGCACAGGCGAAAAGATGGAAGCCCTCGACGTGTTCCACCCTGAGCGAATGGCCGACCGCATTCTGGGCATGGGCGACATCGTGAGCCTCGTGGAACGTGCACAAGAGCAATACGACGAAGAAGAGGCACGCCGGCTGCAGAGAAAAATTCAGAAGAACCAGTTCGACTTTGAAGACTTCCTGGGCCAAATTCGACAGATCAAGAAAATGGGAAACATTAAGGACCTCGCCTCAATGATTCCCGGAGTGGGAAAGGCCATCAAGGACATCGACATCGACGACAACGCCTTCAAAGGCATTGAAGCCATCATCCTGTCCATGACCCCGCAGGAACGCCACAATCCCCAAATTCTGAACCAAAGCCGCCGCATGCGCATAGCCAAGGGCAGCGGCACAAACATTCAGGAAGTGAACCGACTCATCAAGCAATTTGAGCAAACACGTAAAATGATGAAGATGGTTACGGGCGGAGGCATTAAAAACATGATGGGCCGCATGCCAAAGATGCCAGGAATGCCTAAATAAGAACAGACGGCGGTCAGACAAGTCACTCACCGCCTCACGCAAACCCACCCACACGCGTAAAAACGCATGCAAATACTCGACGGAAAGAAAACGGCAGCCACCATAGTGAGCGAAATTCGCCAGGAAATACTGCAAATGAAGCAAGGTGGGCTACGTGTGCCTCATTTAGCCATCGTCTTAGTGGGCTATGACGGAGCAAGCGAAACCTATGTGGCCAACAAAATAAAGATGTGCGAGCAATGCGGCATGAAAGCCTCGCTCCTCCACTTTGCCGACGATGCCAGCCAAGACGAAATTATTGCCGCCATTGAGCAGCTCAACTCCAACCCCGACATAGACGGTTTCATTGTGCAGCTGCCCCTGCCTGCCCACATCGACGAGCAAAAGGTGATTGAAGCCATCGACTATCGGAAAGACGTAGACGGGTTCCACCCCATCAACGTAGGCCGCCTCTACATTGGCATGCCCTGCTTCGTGTGTGCCACGCCCAAGGGCATCATGGAACTCTTGCGCCGCTACAACATCAGCACCCGCGGCCGCAAATGCGTGGTGCTGGGTCGCTCAAACATTGTGGGCAAACCCGTAGCTGCCATGCTCATGCAAAAGGAACATGGCGATGCCACCGTCACTGTGCTCCACTCCCACAGCCAGCGCATAGCCGAAGAATGTCGCGAGGCCGAAATACTCGTCACCGCCATCGGACAACCCCACTTCATTAAAGCCGACATGATAAAAGAAGGCGCCGTGGTGGTCGACATTGGCATCACACGTGTCCCCGACACCAGTCTTCCCAAAGGTTATCGCTTGTTGGGCGATGTCGACTTCGACAACGTGGCGCCAAAGTGCAGCTACATCACACCCGTGCCGGGCGGCGTGGGGCCCATGACGGTATGCATGCTGCTGCTCAACACGCTGGATGCCGCCAAACACACCTACTATCAGCAGTAGCAATTACTGAAAGCACATTTTCGATTCTTACCACAGAGCCTGTTCCACACCTTGCGGACGGGCTCTTTTCGCAATGTACCCTCCCAAAAACAAGGTGGCCGCACGTTAAAACTATCGAGCCAACTGTTAAAACTATCGAGCCAACTGTTAAAACTATCGAGCCAACAGTTAAAACTATCAAGCCAACAGTTTCAACGGAAAAGCCAACAGTTTTTTCCCACCTTGATTGAAAAACATCTTTTTATGGACCCCTCTTGACGATTGTGTGATATAAAAGTGCTATATTTGGCTCGAATTTACAAAACAGGGCGCAACCTTCTCTCGCGCGCTAATAATATTTGTGTATATGAGAACTGATTTGCACAACTTGCTCTTCAACATTCCCGTTCATCGCGACTTGCGCGGCTCCTTGGCCGTGGTCGATGCCTGGTGGGGCGACTGCCCGTTTCAGGTAGAACGCGTATTTTGGATATTCGGCGTGGCCCCTGGCGGCGAACGCGGCGGACACGCCCACCTGGGCCAGCACGAACTGCTCGTGGCCGTGAGCGGCAGCGTGAGTGTAGAAGTAGAGTGGCAGGGCTGCAAAGAGGTGTTCCAACTAGAGGAGCCCACCTTGGGACTTCACATTCCGCCTGGAGCCTGGTGCAGGCTCTTCAACTTCTCTGAGGGAGCCGTGTGTGTTTGCATGGCATCGGGGCCCTACGATGCCGCAGGATATGTGGCTGCACCCGCACCTTAAGCCAAACAGAACGCTAAAAAAGCAAGAAACCCAGAGAGAACATCCGGCAACACATGAACCAAATAGTTTGCAAACCATACAGCGAGGCAGCAAAGCACGATTGGGACAGCTTTGTCAGAGACGCAGCCAAGAATGCAACCTTTCTGTTTGAACGGTCGTACATGGACTATCATGCCCAGCGCTTTGAAGACCATTCGCTCATGTTCATGCACGAAAACAAAGCTTTCCCCATAGCCCTGCTTCCAGCATGCGTAGCCAAAGGCTCCGAAACCGAAGGAATCATAGCCTCGCATGACGGCCTCACCTATGGCGGACTGCTCATCAATGGCAACGTAAAAGCCACCGACGTGGCACAATGCCTGCAAATGGCGGCTGCGGAATATCTGCAACGCGGTTTCCACACACTGCGCTACAAATGCGTGCCCCACATCTATTGGAAAATTCCATGTCAAGCCGACACCTACTGGCTTTTCAGGGCTCAGGCCCAACTCAGGGCGCGCGGACTTTCGTCGGCCACAGACCTCGCCGAGGACATCCACCTCTCAGAATTGCGCCGCCGAGGGTTACACAAGGCTCAGAAGCACAATCTCCTGGTAACCGAAGCCAGCAACAATCCTGCCCTATGGGCTGCATTTTGGGAGGTGCTCTCCGAAGGACTCAGGCAGCGACACGCCCTTAACCCCGTACATACCCTTGATGAAATGATGTTGCTGCATAGAAACTTTCCGCAGCAAATCAGATGCTGGGTCGTTCGCACAGAGGGTGGAGAAGTAGTGGGAGGAAGCGTAATCTACGAATGCAAGCCCGTGGCACACGCCCAATATATCAATGCATCCGAGCTCGGACTTGAACTCGGCGCACTCGACCTACTCTTCCATCATCTTACAAATGCCTACAAGGCGCGCTGCTACGAAGGATTCAGATATTTCGACTTCGGCATCAGCACCGAAAACCAAGGACGATGGCTCAACGAGGGACTCACCTTCCAGAAAGAAGGATTCGGCGCCCGCAGTGTGACATACGACCAGTATGACGTCTCGCTCGAAAAGCTGGCGGAGCTGAGAAGTCACACAGAGACAAACAAGAAAGCGGACCAAAAATGAAACACATAGCATACTACGACCTGGCACGGCTCACGCATGCACATAGCAGCGCATTGAAGGAGGCAGCCGCAAGAGTCATCGACAGCGGTCGCTACCTGCGCGGAGAATGCGAAAGGGAGTTCGAAAAAAAATGGGCTACCTTCGTTGGCACAAAGCATTGCGTAGCCGTGGGCAACGGGCTCGACGCGCTCACACTGGCGCTCATGGCACTGAACCGTCAAAGGGGCTGGCAGCAAGGGGACGAAGTGATTGTTCCAGCCCTCACATTCGTAGCCACCGCACTGGCAGTGGCAAGAGCCGGCCTTGTGCCCGTGATGGCCGACGTGGGCGAAGCCGACGGACTCATTGACCTGGACAGCGCAGAACATTGCCTGACGTCCCGCACACGGGCCATCATTCCCGTCCACCTCTATGGTGCCCCATGCCCCATGCCTGTCATTACAGAATGGGCGCGACAAAGAGGACTAAGCGTAGTAGAAGATGCTGCACAGGCCCACGGAGCCACAGTTGGCGGGCGCTGCGTAGGTTCATGGGGCGACATCGGTTGCTTCAGCTTTTATCCCGGCAAAAACTTGGGAGCTTTAGGCGACGGCGGAGCTGTTTGCACAAACAGCGAAACACTGGCCATCGCCATCAGGCAACTTGCCAACTATGGCGCCACCGAGAAATACGTGCACCAATGGCAAGGCATGAACAGCCGCATGGACGAACTGCAAGCCGCCATACTCACGGCAAAAACCAAATGGCAGGACGGCGAAACCCGTCGGCGCCGGGAAATAGCCGAGCGCTATGGCCAAGGCATCAGAAACCCAAAAGTGCGCATTCCCTATGGCGGGCAAACGGAACAATCAGTGTTTCACATCTACCCCCTGCGCTGCCCAGAAAGAGAAGCCCTGCAGGCCCACCTGCTGGAGCACGGCATCGAAACCCTGGTTCACTATCCCCTTCCACTTCACAAGCAGCCAGTCTTTTTCAACGCCGAATGCCGCCTTCCAAGAAGCGAGAGGTGGGCCAGCGAAGAGCTAAGCCTGCCCATTGGACCCTATCTCACCGACCAAGAAACAGACCAAATCATAGAAGCCATCAACACCTTTAAATAAAAATGCTTTTTCACATTAAAACAACTCCGAATATATGACGTTAGAAATCCTCATCTGCTCGTTCAACAAAGGCATCGTGCGCATAGTCGACGTATTGTGTCCGCCAACACCCAACGTGCGCTACATCGTGAGTTATCAATATACCGACGAGCGCTATCTCGACCTGGTGCCACCCGAATGTCATGAGCGCCACGACGTAACTTTTTATAGCTATAAAGGGCAAGGACTCTCGGCCAACAGAAACCTGGCACTCGAAAAAGCCACTGCCGACCTCATAATGTATGCCGACGACGACGCCCACCTCAGCCCCGAAACTTTCGAAGCCGCCTTCGACGTTTTTAACGCCAACGACGAACTTGACGTAGCTTTTTTCAGAGCTAGCACCTACACAGGAAAACCGCTCAAAAACTATCCCGACGAAGAATACGACATCAAGAAAATTCCAGAAGACTACTCCATCTCGGCCATCGAAATGGTGTGTCGTCGCACAAGCGTGCAAGGAGTTATCAGATATGACGAGCGGTTTGGGCTTGGCACGAAATTCCTGACCTGCGGCGAAGAAGAAATTTGGCTTGAAGACGCCCTGAAGAAAGGTCTGCGAATGAAGTATTTTCCACGCAAAATAGTAGAAACATCTACCATGCTGAAAAAACAGGAAATATACATTGACGCTGGCGTGCAGCGTAGCTATGGAGCACAAACCTACTATCGGCATGGCTCACGTGCCTGGATTATTTGCCTGAAGTTCGCCATGAAATCGGCATCGCAAGGCTATTGCCACTTCTGGCCCATGATGAAACACCTGGCCGAAGGCATAAACTTCATGAGACGCAACAAATAGAGAAAATCGCCCGTGACAACCCGCCCAAAACTCACCGTAATGATATGCACGCTCGAAGAGCGCATTGCTCGCGTGGCACCGATGCTTCTCGAGCCGCGTGCAGACGTGTGTTACATCATTTCGTGGCAGACAACCGCTCCCGACGATTCCTGCGAACAAGCCTTAGCTCCACTTAAGGAGCGGGGCGATGTGGCAGTAACGATCTACGGAGGAAGCACCCTGTCGGGCAACCGAAATAACGCCATCAGGGCTTGGCACACCGACTACGGCCTCATTGCCGACGACGACGAAACTCTCACCAACGAAGGTTTAGACAACGTCATCAAGGCATTCGACGAAAACAACGATGCCGACCTAATTTGCTTTAGGGTGGTCGATGCAAACGGGAAACCACACAGAGTCTACACATCCCATGCCTTCGACTACGACAAACGACCACGCGGCACATACTTCAACTCCTTCGAAATAGCCATGCGCCGAAGTCGCTTCCTGCCCCTCTTCGACGAACGTTTCGGCCTCAACTCCAGCTATCTGGCTTGCGGCGAAGAAGAGGTGTTCGTACACCAAGCATACCTAAACCAACTCACAGTGAGATTCGTGCCTCTTACAATCGCCATTGTGCCCTTTGGAGGAACAGGCAGCAAATTCAGCACCGACCCCAAAGTTAGACGTTCGAAGGGTGCCGTGCTCAGAATTATCTACGGCAAATATGGAGCCATGGCACGCATCATAAAGCAAGCATTTGTGCCACCATCGAAAAACTCATTTCGCAACCTTCGCGACATGCTGCAGGGCCTGAAATACATAGAAGCCACAGAGCCGCAACACCATTTGGGAGCAAAGACACACACCTAAGTGCACCAACTTTTAGGACAGGGGACAGAAATGAAACTCAACGTTATCCATAAAATTCGCATAGTGTTGCTCACCGTCTTGCAGCACCTCCACTTCATTCCCGACGCCTTATACTTGCGCCTCTACTATCTTGTGGCTACAGGAAAGCAGCTGCATCTGAACCCTCCGCGCACTTTCAACGAAAAAATACAATGGCTTAAACTCTACGACCGCCGCCCTGACTACACTATCATAGCCGACAAAATAGCCGCCAAAGACTATGCACGCCAACGCATTGGCGAAAGACACATCATCCCCACCCTCTTTACCTATAAAAAAACCAACGAGATCGACTTCGACAAGCTTCCCGAACAATTCGTATTGAAATGCACCCACGACAGCGGCAGTGTGATAGTGTGTAAGGACAAAGCACACCTTGACCGCAAAACCGCCATCGAAAAACTGAACAATTCGCTGCAAAGCCCCTATTTTTATAAGGCACGCGAATGGGCCTACCGTCACATCAGCCCCAAAATAATCTGCGAGCCGCTACTGAAGTCCTCGACTGGCGACACGCTTAGCGACTACAAAATATATTGTTTCGGAGGTACACCGAAACTCATTCATGTCGACATTGACCGATTTGGACATCACCGAAAGAATTTCTACACCACCAAGTGGCAACAACTGAACCTTGAAATCACTTTTCCAAGTACCGACACCGAAATACCCTGCCCTGCCGAACTCGACGAGATGCTTCAAATGGCAGCCACGCTTGCCGAGGGATTTCCTTTTATGCGAGTCGACTTCTACGATGCCGACGGTTGCCTATACTTCGGAGAACTCACCCCATATCCGGGTGCAGGGAAATCGCGCATCAAGCCCGACAAATGGGATTTAGAGATGGGCACATGGATAAAACTTCCACACACAAAGACCCATGCAGATTAGTCTCATCATCCCCATATACAACCGCGAAAAGTTTCTGCCACGGCTTTTCCGTTCACTATCGCAAATTTCCATGCAAGGCATGGAGCTCATCTTAGTGGACGATGGGTCGACAGACCAAAGCGCCAACCTGGCCAAAGAGTTTGTTTGCTCCAGTGCCCACAACTTCTTTGAACATGCCGAGTTCCTAACCATGCCACACCGCGGCCCCTGCGCTGCCCGAAACAAGGGCTTTGAGAAAGCCAGTGGCGAATACGTATTCTTTTTCGACAGCGACGACGAAATAAATGCAGAGTTCTTTGTCGATGCGAAGCCCCACTTTGGAGCCGATCTCATCTGTGCACCCACCCAAAATATCTCGGACAATGGCAAAAGGCAAAAACGGCAAACCATATGTCCAACCACTCCCGAGGCACACATGGTGGGAGCCGTTCTCTCCACGCAGACGTGCCTTATTCGCAAAGACTTTGCCGCAAACATTGCATGGGACGAAAGCATACGGCGATGGAACGACTGGGAATACTTCCTGCGCATTTTGCTACAAAAGCCGCGCATCGCCTGGCTCAAAAATGCCTACCATAAAATCTACTCACACTCCGAGCAAATCTCTTCGCGCTCTTTCTCCCAAGATCTCAAAAGCCTTAACCACACACTCCTCGTGGCTTTCAACGACATTAAGCAACAGGATGTTTCACAACGCAAGGTGCTCTATGACGCCTTGGCGGCCAAAGCCATGCTCCTGTCGGCACACATCTATAAGGAGGGACACAAAGAATTGGCAAGGAAGAACCTGCGCTATTGGCAGCAACAACCCAGCTTGCGCGCCTTTATTAGAAAAGCTCGTCCCATCTTTTGGCTCGACTGCCACGGCATGAGAGGCGCTTGGCGGCTCTACCTGTGGCTCATAGAGCATACTGTAACTATCAACTCCTGAATTTATGTCTCCAAAACGCATTATCATCGTAGGGGCCTCTTCTGGCATTGGCTACGAATTGGCTAAACTCTATATCGAAAGCGGCTGGGAAGTTGGCATCGCCGCGCGCCGCACAGAACCTCTTGAATTGCTGAAACAAATGTCGCCTGCCCACGTTTTTATTTCAGCCATTGATGTGACAACCGACCTTGCCAGCGTTGCCCTTCAAGACCTCATAGACCTCATGAAGGGAGTAGATGTTTATGTTCACGTGGCAGGCATCGGCTATCAGAACCCCGACTTGGAAATAGAGGTGGAGCTTGCCACTATTGACACCAATGCACAGGGTTTTACGCGTCTGGTTGACACAGCATACCAGCATATGGCCCAAAACGGAGGAGGACAGATTGCCATCATCAGCAGTATTGCCGGCACTCGGGGGCTCGGACTTGCTCCGGCCTATTCGGCTACAAAGAAGTTTCAAAACACTTATATTGAAGCCTTAGCTCAACTTAGCTCTATGCAAAGCCATGGCATCTGCTTCACCGACATTCGCCCTGGCTTCGTCGACACTCCCCTTCTTGCAGGCGACTATCGCTATCCGATGCTGCTGAAGGCTCCCCAAGTGGCTCGCAGCATCAAAAAAGCCATCTCTAAGCGCAAGAGGGTTATAATTATTGATTGGAAATACCGCATTCTCAACTTTTTCTGGCAACTTATTCCTCACGGTCTGTGGCAGAAACTGAGCATAGGCCGACTAAAAGGCAACGCGCCTTCTGAGCAAGAGGACAAGCCGAATGCCTAAGACGCGTTCACCACGGATAACATAGAAAACAAGCGCGCCTGGAACGTTGCATTGCGTTTCCAGGCGCGCTTGGTCTTTGATATTTTTCCGGCGATGGCCGTTGCTTGTTTAGAGGTGGATGTCGATTCCGATGCCAATCACGTCGTTCGTGCGGTCAAAGAGGTCGTTTCCTTTGAGCATGTCAGGGTTAGCCTGCATCATGGCAGCCATATTGTTCTGCACCGTTACAGCCTCGGCTTGGGTAATCACTCCTTTTTCTAACGCAGTGTTTACGATGCGTCCCATGGTGCTTCCCAGGTGGTTGTAGTCTTGCTGATGTTTGCGCGAGCTGTAATAGAAGGTTTTGAAGTAGGCTAGGTTGAGCCCTATCTTATCGGATACTTTGAATTTCACACCGGCACCGAGCGAATAGCTGCTCGAGGTGAAAGAAATGTCGCTCAAGAAGTTTTTCTCTTTGTCGATGCCGTAATTGGTGCTTTGGCCACCGAGGCTTGCCGTGAGGCGATCGGTTATGTCATATTCCACACCGGCCAGGATTTCCCACGTGTTGGCTCTAAGAAGGTCTTGCTTGTTATCGTGCATCTTGGCCGATTTGTCGAAAAAGAGGTGTCCGGCCAGATTGGCACGCAGACGGGGAGTAAACTCGTAGCCCACGCCTACTCCCAGCATGCCGGGCATGTCGCCAGGCACTTTTTTGCCGTCTTCGTATTCGGCCAGGTTTCTGAGCACTGCGGCTTGCTCGGCTGTGGTGGTTGAACGATTCTTCAGACGCAGGCGGGTTCCAAATTCATAGCGGGCACCAATGTTGAGAGGACCGTTCTTATAGTCTATGCCGATGATGGGTGAGAATCCCCAGCCAGTTTGGTCGCAGTTTACCTCGACCTCGCCCACGAGTTTTCCGAAGGATTCCAATCCTTGCAGACGCTGCATGGTGGCAGGATCGCCGGGATTTGCAGCCATCATGGTGGTGGCGAGGGCGCCCAGCAGGCTTTCGGCCCCCATTACGGTGCCGGCAGGGGCAACGCCTTGGGGAGTCTGCAAGGGCATGGCTGTCTTCATTTTAATGTCGCGCACGTAGCCATAGTAGTTGCTTGACGCATAGAGAAGGCGACCGCCGAGCGACACGCTCAGGTTTTCGTTGATTTTATAGCCCACACTCACTTGCGCTCCAAAGTAGAACTGCTTGCCGCGCATATAGGTGTTCATGTCATATTCGTTGGTGAGCACGTTTCCGTAGCCCATGGCACCGGTGAGCATATTGAGGGCAAGGGGCACGGCCGATACGATGCTCTCGAAGGAGCCCAGTCCGTTGTCGAACTCGCACTTTCCGCCGCCGCCAATCACGCCAAAGTGGAAAGATCCGAACCAGGGTCCGTCGCTCACATAGGCCACGTCGAGCGCGGGAATGATGGGTGCCACTGCTGTGCCTTTATATTTATTGGTTGTGCTACCCACAAGGCCACCGTTCCCGTCCATGCGGTTTGCAAAGAGACCAAACGTGGAGCGGGGTGTGCGCGTTTGAAAGGCCGTCTGGTTGTTCAGGGCAAAATGCCATCCTGTGGGCAAGAATCCAATGCCTGCTGGATTGTAGTAGGCTCCCTCTATAGAGATGTAGCCTTCCTGTGCTGGCATGCGCAGAAACGATGCTGAATGGTTCGTATTCGTCAGATAGTCGCCGGCTAGGGCTTGAGTCGATGCAGCTAACAGGAGGGCTGCCAATAGAGTTTTCTTATTCATAAAGTTTGCTTTGGTGTTCAAAAATTCGGGGCAAAAGTAATACTTCTTGCACATGTTGGGCGTTTTTTGTGCAAAAAATTAAACTAAATTCGCATTTTCCCTGCTCAAAACCCTCTATTTTGTGCAGTTTGCTTGGCAAAATTTTGATTTCCTGGGCAATTTCCGTTGTCCGGAGACAAGTCCGAGTGACGGAAAGCGAGGAAAAAGAAGAGAGTTGAGCCAACAATTTAAACAGTTGGCTCAACTCTTATATCTTTCGGCACGGTTGTGATTCTCGCCTTAGTCTATTATTTTCATGTGACTGGTCTTCGCTTCAGCTATAACGCAGCTCAGAGGTCGTGTTGCTGCAGTCTGTAGGCTGCCAACTCCTCATATTTTGTGCCTGGGCGGCCATAGTTGGCATAGGGATGGATGCTGATGCCACCGCGCGGGGTGAAGAGTCCTGTCACCTCGATATATTTGGGTTCCATCAGGCGTATGAGGTCTTTCATGATGATGTTGACGCAGTCTTCGTGGAAGTCGCCATGATTGCGAAAGCTGAAAAGATAGAGCTTGAGGCTCTTGCTCTCTACCATTCGCACAGCGGGAATGTAGCTGATGCGTATTTCTGCGAAGTCGGGCTGACCGGTTATGGGGCACAGACTTGTAAACTCCGGACAGTTGAACTTCACCCAATAGTCGTTGTCGGGGTGTCGGTTTTCGAATGTTTCGAGCACTTCGGGGGCGTAGTCGCTTTTATATTCAGCTTTCTTTCCCAGTGCCTGCAGTCCTTCGGTTTCTCTCATAATGATTATATGTGTGATTTGTGTATGAAAGTTGTTTCTCCGATCTGCGTGTGCTATTCTTCTTGCGCTTTGCTTCGCATGGCCAGATAACGTTCAAGGCCTCGGCGGCGCAGTGTGCACGAAGGGCAGTGTCCGCATCCGTCGCCCACAATGCCGTTGTAGCACGTGAGCGTTTTGTTTCTCACGAGGTCGAACACGCCCAGTTCGTCGGCCATTGCCCACGTCTCTGTCTTGTCGAGCCACATGAGTGGGGTATGGATAACGAATTGTTCGTCCATTGCCAGGTTTATGGTGACGTTCAGGCTGCGTATGAAGGCATCGCGACAGTCGGGATAGCCACTGAAGTCGGTTTGCGACACACCGGTGACGAGGTCGAAAATTCCATTTTCGCGAGCATATACGGCAGCAATGCTCAAGAAGAACATGTTGCGCCCAGGCACGAAAGTGTTCGGAAAAGTGTCGGCCGGCTTTTCGGCATCCATGATCATATCGGTGTCGGTAAGCGAATTGTGGCCCAATGCCCCGAGAATGGGAAGACGCATGAGCTCGAAATGCGCTCCTGCCTCCCCCGCTATGTCGCGGGCTATTTCGATTTCGCGCACATGGCGCTGACCATAGTCAAAGGTGAGGGCCCATACTTCATTGAAATGCCTTTTTGCCCAATACAGGCAAGTGGTCGAATCTTGGCCACCGCTGAATACTACTAACGCTTTTGTTCGTTTCATTGTTTTCTTGTTTTTTACGAGGTTGTTCAAGCACTCTTTCTGGAGATTAACTATGCAGCCACTCAAGGGAGGCTGCATAGTGCAGCTGCTATTCTGTTTCGAAATTGCCGCTCTCCACAGCATCGCGCAACTTGAAGAGATAGTTTATCTGCATGCCGAATACGGGATTTTTGGCCTGTGTTTTCAGGGCTGCGAGTGTGTTTTGCACCAGTGCCTCCACATTATCGCATAGCGTGGCCTTGTCGAATCGAATGCTTTTGGGCAATCGTTCTCGATTGACATCGAACCAAGCCTTCAGATCGTCTATGTCCTTGGACGAATATACCTTTTTATACTCCATATAATATTATATATAGGGCGCAAAGCGAGCGCGATGAGTTTAGGCTGGCGAAGTTAACACAAATCATTGAAAGGAGCAAACCCGCGCCGCCGAAGTATTGCATTACAAAGCCTCATCTTTACACGAAACCAAAAAAACGCCGTAAACTTTTTGTCAAAAAAAAAGATTAGCTTACCTTTGCACTCGCTTACGAAAAAAGTAAGCGCGCCTTGCGCGCACCATGGTGCCCATAGTTCAGTTGGTTAGAGCGTCAGATTGTGGTTCTGAATGTCGTGGGTTCGAATCCCACTGGGCACCCCATAGAAGTGCACCCGAAGCAATAGCTTTTGGTGCACTTTCTTATTATACACGCTTCGTAAGGCGCTACGTACATAGGCTACCCCGAGGCAGAGAAAGGATGGGGTATTTACCATTTTTTGAAAGAGCAATGCCTTTCTCGGATAATTTTGATTACCTTTGCCGACAAAATCACACACACAGACAATAAGATATCCGAACATATGAACATACTTGAACTGAGCGAACAGGAAATTAACCGCCGACAGTCTCTAGAGCAGCTTCGCGAGATGGGCATCAACCCCTATCCTGCTGCAGAATTCCCCGTTAATGCCTATACGGCCGATGTCGTAGCCAACTTCAGCGACGAAAGTGGCAATCAGGAAGAAGTGTGCCTGGCTGGCCGCCTGATGAGCCGCCGCATCATGGGCAAGGCTTCGTTTGGCGAACTGCAGGATGCAAAGGGCCGCATTCAACTCTATGTGACGCGCGACGACATTTGCCCCGACGAGAACAAAGACCTCTATAACGTGGTATTCAAAAAGTTGCTCGACCTGGGCGACTTCATCGGAGTGAAAGGCTTTGTGTTTCGCACCCAAACGGGCGAAATCAGCGTTCATGTCAAAGAGCTCACGCTGCTGGCCAAGAGCATTAAGCCCCTGCCGGTGGTGAAGGAAAAGGACGGCCAAACCTACGATTCCTTTGACGACCCGGAACTGCGCTATCGCCAGCGCTATGTAGACCTCATAGTGAATCCCCAAGTGAGAGACACCTTCGTGAAGCGCTCGCAGGTGTTCAAGTCGATGCGCCAATTCTTCGACGACCACGGATATATGGAGGTGGAGACTCCCATTCTGCAGAGCATTCCGGGCGGAGCCAGCGCGCGGCCCTTCATCACCCACCACAACTCGCTGGGCATAGACCTTTATCTGCGCATTGCCACAGAGCTCTACCTGAAGCGACTCATCGTGGGAGGTTTCGACGGTGTGTATGAAATTGGCAAGAATTTCCGTAACGAGGGCATGGACCGCACCCACAACCCTGAGTTCACCTGCATGGAGCTCTACGTGGCCTACAAGGACTACCAGTGGATGATGTGTTTCACCGAGCAGTTGCTCGAAAAGATATGTCTCGACGTGAACGGCTCCACCGAGGTGAAAGTGGGCGACAACGTCATATCGTTTAAGGCACCCTTCCGCCGGCTTCCCATGCTCGAAGCCATTAAGGAGAAAACTGGCTATGACCTCGAAGGCAAGAGCGAGGAAGAAATTCGCCAAATCTGCAAAGAACTAAAGATGGAGCAAATCGACGAGACATTCGGAAAAGGCAAGATGATCGACGAAATCTTTGGCGACTTCTGTGAGGGGGAATTCATTCAGCCTACGTTCATCACCGACTATCCCGTGGAAATGTCGCCACTCACGAAGAAACACCGCAGCAACCCTGGGCTTACCGAACGCTTCGAACTCATGGTGAACGGCAAGGAGCTGGCAAACGCCTATAGCGAGCTCAACGACCCGATAGACCAGGAAGAGCGTTTCCAAGACCAGCTTCGCCTGTCAGAAAAAGGCGACGACGAGGCAATGTTCATTGACCAAGACTTTTTGCGTGCCATGCAATATGGCATGCCGCCCATGTCGGGCATAGGCATTGGCATGGACCGCCTCGTGATGCTCATGACCGGACAATACTTCATTCAGGAAGTCTTGTTCTTCCCGCAAATGCGCCCCGAAAAGAAAGCCCCGCGCGACGGAGCCGAGAAATATGCCGAAATAGGTGTGCCAGCGGACATGGTGGCCGTGCTGCAAAAGGTGGGCTACTACCTGGTGAGCGACATGAAAGACGTGAACCCGCAAAAGATTCAACAACAGATTGGCGAAGTGCTCAAAAAATACAAACTCGAGCTCGAAAAGCCCAGCGTAGCCGACATAGCCGGATGGCTCGAGAAATTATAAAAAAGAAATACGCTAAACCTCAATAATCTTCCTCGAACTTTGGACGACTCTAAAAACCTTCAGCCAATAGCCATCATAGGCAGTGGCAGTTGGGCCACCGCCATAGCTAAAATAGTGCTCGAAAAAGTAGAGCACTTGGTGTGGTATGTGCGTCGCCAAGAGATGATCGACGATTTTGCGAGGCTCGAGCACAACCCTTCCTACCTCACCAGCGTGCGTTTTGACACATCGCGCATCAGTTTCACCACCGACCTGAACGAAGCCGTCAGAAATAGTCAGACACTGATATTCGTTACCCCCTCTCCCTACTTGAAAGGGCAGTTGAAGAAGCTCAAAGTGAAGCTTTCGGGTAAATTCATCATCACAGCCATAAAGGGCATTGTGCCCGACGAGAACCTGGTATGTTCCGAGTATTTCAGACAAATTTATGGTGTGCCCGACGAAAATCTGGCCGTGCTGGGCGGCCCCAGCCACGCTGAAGAGGTAGCCCTCTCGCGCCTGACCTATCTCACCGTGGCCTGCAGCGACACACAAAAGGCCCATGCCTTTGCCCAGCTCATCAGCAGCCGCTACATCAAAACCAAGACCTCGGCCGACGTGATTGGCATTGAATATGCCTCTGTGCTCAAAAACGTTTATGCCATAGCCTCAGGCATTTGCAGCGGGCTCAAATACGGCGACAACTTTCAGAGTGTGCTCATGGCCAATGCGACACAAGAGATGAAGCGCTTTCTGCGTGCCGTCTATCCCCTCGACCGCAACATATACGACTCCGTATACCTGGGCGACTTGCTCGTAACGGCCTACTCAAACTTTTCGCGCAACCGCATTTTCGGCACCATGATAGGAAAAGGCTATAGCGTGAAGAGCGCCCAAATCGAAATGGAGATGATAGCAGAAGGATATTACGGCACCAAGTGCATGAAAGACATCAACCAACACTTCCACGTAAACATGCCCATTCTCGATGCCGTTTACAACATACTCTACGAACGCATATCGCCCGTCATCGAGATAAAACTTCTTACCGACTCTTTCAGATAGCTGCAAAACCTGCTGATACACATTTTAAAGACAACTAAAACAAAAAACAGAGCAAAAAATTTGGCAGTCGGACAGAAAGCATTACTTTTGCAGACACAATTAAGACCATTACACACTTTTACCATATAAGTTGTACCACAAAACAAAAGCAAAAAATGAAAAAAGAAATACATCCCGAGAACTATCGCCCGGTTGTCTTCAAAGACATGAGCAACGGCGACATGTTTCTTTCTCGCTCCACTTGCAAGACGAACGAGACCATCGAGTTCGAAGGCGAAACCTACCCCTTGGTGAAAATCGAAATTTCGAGCACAAGCCATCCCTTCTACACAGGTAAGTCGAAACTCGTTGACACCGCAGGCCGCGTAGACAAGTTCATGAATCGTTACGGACAGGCCCGCAACAAATAAGAACCATATTCCATAACAAAATGATATTAAGCCGAAGTGATTTCGGTATTTTGATTCAAATCATAATTGATAAAGGGTTAATTGTTTAAGAGCGGATGTGTCTGTGAAGATACGTCCGCTTTTATTTCGAACAAATTCATTTCAAGCTCAAATACCATTCAACAAAAGATATGTCGCACGTACTTGAACTTCGCACCACACCCATCCACAATGTCCGTATCGCCTTGCTCGGACTGGGCGAACGCGGGCTAAAGACCCTTGGCCGCTATGCCCACATCAGGGGAGCCGAAATACGCTGTATTGTCGACATTGACGCAGAAAAACTCGCCGTAGCCAATCAAGCTCTGCAAGCATCTGGGCGCCCCAAGGCCGAAGCTATCGTGGGCAGCGAGGCATGGCACGATATATGCAGACGTAGCGACATAGACCTTATCTATATCTGCACGGAATGGACCACACACACCGCTATGGCATGCGAAGCCATGAGCCACGGCAAACACGTAGCCGTGGAAGTACCGGCAGCCACTACCGTAGAAGAATGCTGGCAACTTGTTGACACTGCCGAACTCACACAGCGCCACTGCTTCATCACCGAAAACTGCTGCTACGACAAGTTCTTTCTGACCCAACTTGAAATCAACCGACACGGACTCTTTGGCGACGTAACCTACTGCGAAGGAGCATATATTCACGAACTCAATGCAGACTCGTGGATGACAAAGCGCATGATGACTCACGGCGGGAACCCATACCCCACCCATGGGCTAGGTCCCATCGGATGGCTCCTTGGCTTCCACAGAGGCGACAGAATGGAGTATCTCGTGTCGCAAACAGCTGCAGGAAAAAACAACCTGGGACGCATCAATAACACACTCATCAAAACTCACAAGGGAGTGAGCATCTTGCTGCAAATCGATGTCACAACCCCACGGCCCTATAGCCGTCTGCAAACCATTTGCGGCACTAAAGGATTTTCTCAGAAATACCCCATACCCATGCTGAGCATCAAGGAAGAGACAAACGTGCTAACCGGCGACAGCGTATGGGAATATATGAACCAATATCGCGAAGAAAATCCCGCACTCCACTATTGGGAAGAAGGCCATAGAATTGGGGTGCCCAACGAAATGAACTATGCCATGGATTGCCGGCTCATGCACTGCCTTCACTACGGACTGCCGCTCGACATGGATGTTTACGATGCTGCCGAATGGTCGTGCATTGCCGAGCTGAGCCGACTCTCGGCCGAGCAGGGAAGCAAACCCGTCGAAATACCAGACTTCACCCGAGGACGTTGGGACATCTTGAAAGAGCACAAGCTCTACCAATGAAAACGAAAGAAAACCTCAGAACGTACCCACACAGAGCAATAACAGGCCCAGCAAAACAAGGACGAGGTCGAAAGCCTTAGCACGTATATTCTTTTCTCTAAGCACTAAGGCACCAAAACCGAACGAGACAATCACACTGGCGCGGCGTACCATAGAAACGATGGCCACCAAAGCCTCCGGCTGGCTCAAGGCATAGAAGTAAGCAAGATCGGCCGCCGTGAGAAATATGCTAATCAACGGAATTGCCCAATGAAGACGAAAAGGAGTGGAACGCCGTCGCACCGGCCACCACACCAGAACCAAGACCACCAGCATGAACAGCGTCTGATAGATGTTATACCATCCCTGCACAAACAATTCATCAAGTCCAATTCCCCCTGTCTCGCACGGCGAGAGAATAAGCTTGTCGTAGAGTCCGCTCGATGCCCCCAACACCGCAGAAAGCATAAGCAACCAAATCCAACGATTGTGGCCAAAACGTATGCCTTCCCTTTTTCCGCTACCGCTCAACAAGAGAAACGACACAATGCTCAGCGCCACTCCACCCCACTGCCATACATTCAGACGCTCTCCCAAAAACAACAATGCCCCTACCAACACCATTACAGGACGCATGGCATTGACAGGACCTACAATCGTGAGCGGAAGATGCTTTATCGCAAAATAGCCCGACATCCACGAAGAAAGCACAATCATGGCTTTCAACACCACGTATTTATGGGCGTATAGACTACCTTGGGGAATATAGACTCTACTATCTGGAGTGATTATCCCAGTGAGAGAACCTGCAATCAAAGGTACAAAAAATAAGCTGCAGAGCAGCGTATTGACAAACAAGACGGGAATTACTGCGTTGCCACGCAACGATAGTTTCTTAAACACATCGTAGAAGCCCAACAGAGCCGCCGAAAGTAAAGCATAAAGAAACCACATTATTCAGCCTTTTCTTTTCCGTCAGAAGCCTTCATCCCCACCTCTATACTTGCTTTATAGTTCACGTTTTCGTAAACCACATCTACCAGAGACAGCCCGCATGCCGGCACACTTTCGCCAGCCATGTTTCGATTGCGCTGCGCAATAATATGAGCCACATCGGCTGGGTTAAGCTTCCCACGCCCAACAAGCAGGAGTGTTCCTACTATAGCGCGCACCATGTTTCGCAAAAAGCGATTGGCGGTGATTTCAAAGCGCCAAAATCCTGGCTCCAGCTCCTTCCAGTGAGCACAAGTAATAGTACATACATTGGTTTTGGTATCTGTGCCAGCTTTGCTGAAACTCGAAAAGTCATGTGTGCCAATTAATCTCTGTGCAGCCTCGTTCATGCGGTCGAAATCGAGTGTATAATACATTCGCGTAGCAAAATGGCGCACAAAAGGGTTCTTACAAAGGCAGATATCATAGTGATAGGTGCGACTTACGGCATCAAAACGCGCATGCGCATCATCGGCCACTCTCTCGATCCGCCAAACGGCAATATCGTGAGGCAACAAGCGATTTAAATGTTCGGCCAACTTAAGAGTGTCTATTTCATCGGCATCGAAATGCCCCACCATCATTCGGGCATGTACCCCCGTGTCCGTACGTCCTGCCCCGGTCACCATAATTTCAGTGCGCAAGATAGTGGATAAAGCCCCGTTCAGTTCAGCCTGCACACTATGAGCATTAGGCTGAATTTGCCAGCCATGATAGTTGGTGCCATCGTAGGCAAAATAGATGAAATAGCGCATAGACATTGTTCCTCAAAAGAATAGAAAGGCGAGACGCCACTGCCATCATCTGTGGCACGACATCTCGCCCGATATTCGAATTTCCTAAGATTTCAGAAAAAAGTGGAGTTTCTTAGGCTTCTTCTGCAGTGGCTTCCTCAGTAGCTGCAGGAGCTTCTTCCTGAACTGCTTCAACCACTTCTTCTACAGCCTCTTCCACGGTCTCAGCCACTTCTTCGCTGACAGGAGCGGCAACCTCTTCGGCAGGAACTTCTGCACCCTCGGCTACTACGCTAAAGGGTACATCCACTTCCACTTGCTTATGAAGGTGTACCTTGGCTACATATTCGCCCACCTCTTTCACGTCCTTCAAGACAATGATTTTGCGGTCCACTTCAATGCCCTGCTTCTGAAGCTCCTGGGCTATGTGCAAACTGTTCACCGAACCATAGATAGTGCCGGTAGCGCTCACCTTGGTAGCGATAACAATGGGCTGAATGTGCTGAAGCTTTTCGCCTACTGCTTCGGCAGCCTTGCGAATAGCCTCAAGCTTCTGAGCCTGCTGGCGCAGGTTCTCAGCCAAAATCTTTTTAGCCGAAGCACTGGCAATCACAGCCTTACCTGTAGGAATAAGATAGTTACGACCGTATCCGTCCTTGACGGTAACGATATCGTTCTTGTAACCCAAGCCGATAATGTCTTCTTTCAGTATAATTTCCATAAAACTATCCTCCTTTTATTACTTCAACAAATCGGTTACGAAGGGCAGCAAAGCCAGATGACGAGCACGCTTCACGGCCTGAGCCACACGACGCTGATATTTCAGCGAAGTACCTGTGATGCGGCGGGGAAGAATCTTACCTTGCTCATTCAAAAACTTCTTCAAAAATTCGGGATCTTTGTAGTCCACATACTTGATACCGCTCTTCTTGAAACGGCAGTACTTCTTTTTCTTCACGTCCACCGTGGGGGGAGTGAGATAACGGATTTCAGTTTGTGCTTGTGCCATAATGCTTAATCCTCCTTCTTTTGTTTGTTACGACGTTTCTCTGCATACTCTGCAGCATACTTCTCATTCTTCACTGTGAGGAAGCGAATTACGCGCTCATCACGGCGATAGCCTGTCTCAAGGGTCTTAACTACTTGTGGTTCAGCCTTAAACTCCACCATCACATAGAAACCCGTAGACTTTTTCTCAATGGGATAAGCAAGATGCTTCAAGCCCCAGCACTCCTCGTTAATTACCTCGGCACCATTGTCCGTGAGGAGCTTTTTGAACTTTTCGACCGCTTCCTTCATCTGAGGTTCAGACAAAACGGGAGTAAGGATGAAAACGGTCTCGTACTGGTTTGTCATACGTTTGTTTGTTGTTAATAAAAATGTTTGGTTAAAAAATCACGCTCTTTCACAAAAGCGGATGCAAAATTAAACATTATTTTTAAACTATGCAAAGAAAGTTGTTTTTTTCAATTTAAGTTGCTCCTTATTTGGGAATCAAAGTGAGTTTCAACACATAGAATTTCTTCTTATTTGCCTCTCACGAACTGTTAATTTTTATTTTTTCAAAAAAAATTAGTTCGCCTATATATATTATAGGAGTAGGCTCGTTTTCCGCGTGCTAAAAGTCGCGAAAAGTTGACAGTCCTCATCGCGCGTGCGTATCTTTGCCGTTGCCAAGGTTCTAAAGAAAAGGCACATGCCGGACAGATTCCTGATGATGACTGAGTGTG